>CAZTGJ010000236.1:0-5324 GCA_964613025.1 uncultured Thermoplasmata archaeon
AAGTCAATGAGCCGGAAGGCTCAAATTGCACCCGAAGGGTGCTTTTTTTTGATTGTTTCGAATGATTACCCCTTCGTTCGATGTGAGAACTTGATCTCATTTCGCTCTACGTACTAACTGGATCTCATCCGATTATTTCACCCAGATCCTTCACCAGGGAATCGATATGTTCCCTCGTCACATGAGGCATGATCACGAACCGTACGGATGGGGGATGGGTTGCCTTGGACAACCTCCATCCCTTCTCCCGCATGGCATTCACCACACCCTGGGGATCCGATACTTTCGCAGCACATACATTGATCACGGGTTCTATAGCCGGAGAAATGCCCATCGACCTCAGGTTTTCTGCCAGATACCGGGTATTCTTCATGCACCGCTCCACAACCTTGCGGTATCCATCCTTACCAAGATGACGCATGACCGCATAGGTAGCGGCAACCGATGCACTGTTCCAGGTTCCCGAGAGGGACATGTTCTTTTCGGTTGTAAGATAGGGAGTTCGTACTCCGATTGTCTCCTGAATCCTGTCATCCCTGAGAAGAAGCGCTCCGGAGGGAATGGTTGCAAGCCCCATCTTGTGAGGGTCCACTCCTATCGATGTCACACCAGGGGCTCGAAAATCATAGATCTCGGGGAAGTCCGGAAGGAAGGGGAGCACGAAACCGCCGAATGCCGCGTCCACATGGAAGGGGATCTTCTGATCCTTGGCGATCTCTCCGATTTCCCAGATGGGATCGACCTGGCCGAGCTCGGTTGTCCCTGCCACCCCCACGATCACTGCGGTATCCCCGGATATTCTTTCCTTCATCAGCTCAATGTCCATCCTGAAGGTATCGTCGAGTGGGATCAGAACTGGCTTCAGACCCAGGAGGTCCGCAGCCTTGAAGAGGGAGAAATGACCGCTTTCCGGAATAATAAGCTCTCGCTTTTCAGTTCTGTTTCTGGAAAGCCAGAGTGCGGTGATGTTCGCCTCCGTCCCCCCACTCACCATCTGCCCCCCCGCATGCAGGTTCTCAGGAGCGTTTGGATCAAGCCCTAAAAGGTCGAGCAGCATTTCGATGACCCGCTTTTCCATGATGGCGGTACCCTGGCAGAGGCCCGGATTTCCAAGATTCGACTCAATGAAAAGCATGTAGGCTTCCCGGGCAATGGCATCCGGGGAGGTACACATAGAACCGAGGATCCTTCCCTGGTCGAAGTGGATGTCCTCTTCATAGAACCGGGTGAGTTCTTTCATGACCTCCCTGGAGGGGATTCCCCCTGGGTCTAGCCTCATCATGAGCCTGATTTTCAGGGAGGGATACATTAAGGTTTTGGGTATGCAGTAGTAATTTCTGAGTCCGTTTGGGATTTTGTACGAATGTGCGATGCAATTATATTCGTTGATGAGAAGCGGGTGGGGGAGGAAGGGAAACAAACAAATTCTCGCGTAGAGACGCGGAGCTTTCAGAGCTAATGTTTCTCGCAAAGACGCAAAGATCGCAAAGAAATGGGGAGTAGGGCACAGAGCCGGTAGGCGATGGGGTGGTTGTCATGTAATTGCTGCACATGATAATTCACTGAAAATAATTATTGATCCAGCAATCCTCTCAGATCCTTCAGATTTCCTGCAATCTCTTCCTGAATCTTTTCGATCTTGTCAAGAATAACTTTCGGAGGATCATAATGAACTTCCTCGTACACAATTTCCTTGTACTTTGAAATCGACAGATCATAATCGTTCTCAATGATCTCCTCCACCGGAACAAAGAAACACTTCCCCTTCCTGTCTCCCGGTTCCTCTTCCCCCCTCTTCTCGAACCGCTCGATAATATCGGGAATATCACCTTTGTAATCAATTGGATTCCGCTTGTCGTCAAGAGAGAAACCATCTGAAGTCATATCGTAGAACCATACCCTCTTTGTTTTGTTACCCTTGGTGAAGATCAGGACTGCAGTTGATACTCCAGCATAAGGTTTGAAGACACCCGAAGGCATGGAAATGATACCTTCCAATTGGCAGGATTCGAGGAGTATCTTCCGAAGGGCTTTATGAGCTTTCGAGGAGCCGAAGAGAACGCCGTCAGGGACAATGACCGCACACCTTCCCCCGATCTGGAGCAGCTTCACCATCCTCTCCACAAATAGGAGTTCTGTCTTGGTTGTTTTAAGACTCAGCATTTCATTGATATCGTCCTTGTCGATGCTTCCTTTGAAAGGTGGATTGGCCAGGACAACTGTGTACTTCTTCTCCTCGTTGTACTGCTTTGACAAAGTGTCCAATCGTTCAATGTTCGCTCCGGTAATACCGTGGAGTACGCAGTTCATTAACCCGATCCTAACCATAGTGGATTCGAAATCATAACCGAATAGGGAATCGTTCCTCAGGTGGTCCCAATGACGTTTGTCCGTGATCTTGTCCCCGATGAGGTGGTGAAAATCCCCCTCCTCGTCTTCCTCCACCATATCCTGGCTCGTGTGTTTCCAAACGATATGATTGTAGGCGGTGAACAGGAAACCGCCAGTTCCACAGGCAGGATCACAAATGAGGTCACCGATGTCCGGGTTGACAAGTTTGACCATCATGCGGATTATGTGCCTGGGCGTTCTGAACTGACCGTTCCGTCCTGCTGTCTTCAACTGGCTCAGGAGGTACTCATAAATATCTCCCTGGATGTCCTGGCTCTGGCCAGTAATGTTCAGATCATCGAGGACTGCTACCGCCTCTTTGAGGAGTGAGGCTTTGGGGATGAGGAATGCGGCGTCCTTCATATGCTCGGAAAAGAGGGTTTTCTCACCGTCATGGACGTTCTTGATGAAAGGAAAGACGGTATCCCTGACATGGACAAGCATCTGCTCGGCAGGGAGGTGTTTCCACTCGGACCAGCGCAGTTTCCCTTCCCCCGGAAAGACGGAGTGATACTCCAGGCCGGTGAGGTTAGCACGCTTATTCTCAAGATTGTCCATATCCTCCAGCCGTTTCATGAAGATAAGGTAGCTCATTTGCTCGATGGAGGTTAGAGGGTTGGAAAGGCCTCCACTCCAGAATTTGTCCCAGAGGGAGTTGATCATCGATTTCTGTTCAGGTGAGAGTCGCATGTTACACCTCTGCGTAATCATTCATGAATAATCACAATATCATCAGTTATTATACCGTAAACTGGACATGATAAATATGGATATCCCTGAATTAGATGGAGCAACTCATCCAATTGATACTCTGACCACAATGTATACAACTCCCATGCCCACGAGTGTGAAAATGCCGATCTTCATCCATTTCACTAGGTCTGAAACAGCATTTGTGAGATGATCACCCAGTCCATCAATGCTTTGGTTTGCATGCTCAATTCCCTCGCTGGCCTTTCCAAAGGTTGTTCCCAGACGATCAATGCCCTGATTCGCCTGTTCGATTGTCTCGCTAGTTTTCTCGGACGATTTCCCAAGGCGGTCGATTCCTATATTTGCATGCTCGATCCCTTCACTTACCGCGCCGAACTTTCTCTCAAGGGTATGAAAATTCCGATTGTGGTCCTGATGGAATTGCTGGTATACTACCCCGCCCATGGAGATCTTGTCGGGTGTCTCGATCTGCACCCGATCAGCGCCCTCTAGCTCTGGGCGTTTCACCTGAAAGGTTGCCGCATCAATCGAGTATTCGTCGACATCCCGGCGATCAACCTCAATGGTGTCCACCTCGATCAGTGAGAACGTAGACGCCATCTCACCTTCATACTCAGGACGGTCACTATATTCCTTGATCCTTGACACGAATTGATCGATGGACGACCGCTTCCCCTCGACTGTGGCATGGACGAGGTACGTGTCTTCCAGGTCGTTCCAGATTTCTCCCCGGAGTCCAAGTCGATAGGCGACACGCTTGAACGTGATCCGGAAGTTCACACCTTGAACCAGACCGTGCACATCGATCTCCGCGTGTTGCAGGTGATCGGCCCGTTGGCCCGTTTCCGCAGTATCAGTGGACAGCGGACCACCCCAAGGGATTGGAATGGAGTGTGTTTTGGTATAGTGCCGTCATATCCATCTCATACCCCAATTCCTTACACATATATATAATAATTTGAAATCCTTTCCAGTTGTCGCCAAATTGGGGACAGCTTGATTTCCGATGAATCGCAAGATTTCAAAATGTTACAATGTGTAACAGGTCGCGGCACCCCCCCCCTCCCCCCCTGCTGGGGCTGATTGTTCCACAGAGTTCCTTCCTCCAGTTTCGTTCCAATAATTCCTACAATGACAGACATTACGTCAGCTCCCCCCGGAAGGCTTTCTGTATGAGGGCGTTGAAGAGGTCGTTGGTTTCTTGTGAGGATTGTTGGTGTTGTTGTCTAAGTTGTTCAGCGTTTTCAACGATTGTGGCGAATTTTTGCTGGAGGGGGAGGGGGGGAAGTGGAAGTTTTAATTTCCTAATTTTTCCTTGAAATAGATTTGCTTGAGACGATTGATTTACAGCTCTTCGAATTTGACCTTTTATATTATTTGTATCAAACCCAAACTCCAAATAGACAGGGTTTGCCTTTTGAATTATTGGTCTAAGTAATGCCACGCTTCTAACCATTTGAAATGGCACATCATCTTTAACTCTCGCAACTCTTCCAATAGTTCCAGAACAAGAAACAAGAATATCTCCTTTTTGAGGACGGATTCGTCTTGAGATTCTTCTATATTCATTTTCATCAATGAAATCCACATCACCTAATTTTATATTATGGTTGTGAATGTTTCTTGCTGAAAGTAGAAAAATACCCTGGTCACTACGTTTGGGTGTGATGTGTTCACCATCAGTAATTCGATCACAAATATCTTCTAATTTCTTCACTTCCCACCCCTTCGGATTCGTAACCGGGTCCCCGAACATTTCAATAAACACGCTCTTCAGGAATTGATCGATGTGCCCTTCAACTTCTTTGTGGAGGCGTCTGGTGCGATCTGCCTTGTCAAGGATGGCGACGATCTTCTTCTGGACGGGGAGGGGGGGGAGGGGTATTTTCTCTCTTTTGAGAAAGGAAGTAGGTACACGTTGCTGGCCCGCTGATCCTGTGAAGCTTCTCTTTGCTTTCTTTCGAAATCTCTCTTGCCTGACATAATAGTGAAGCCACTCAGAAAGAACATTTTCTCCTGGTCGCAGAACATGAAATTCTGTAGATCCGAATCCAATACCATTTCTCAAGTCTCTTGCGATAGCACTCTTTCCATTTTCCATGCAGGGGGTGATTTTTGCAAAGAGGACATCCCCTTCCTTGAAAAAAGTAAAATTTTTTTTCACCTCAGAGCCTGCCTGAGAAATAAATTTGCAAGTTTGAGCACACCCTTCCATCCAC
>CAZTGJ010000237.1:0-5316 GCA_964613025.1 uncultured Thermoplasmata archaeon
CGGGGAGAGGACATTAAGGTGATATCATGAAACGAAATAATTACAGGATAACACATTTTACCGTGCTTCCAGAAAAACTTAAATACCTTGGTCCCCGATGTGCTCACGCCGAATTCATTAGCAGACACAGCACATAGCCGAGACTTTCTGGAGGAAGCTAGAGTGACCACTACCATCTACTATTTTTCCGGTACAGGAAACTCGCTCAATGTTGCACGGATGTTGTCCCGTGAGTTGGAAGACTGCGATCTGATACCCATGGCACGGCTCTGGAAGATTGAGCGGATCATTGCCCCAAGGGGAAGTGTAGGCTTTGCATTCCCAATGTATTTTTACGGACTGCCGGATATCGTGGAACGGTTCGTCCGGAAGATTGAACTCTATCAGGCAGATTATATTTTCACCGTGGTGACCAGGGGAGGGGCGCAAGGCTGTTCCCTCCAGAGGATCGAGGATCTCCTTCTCGAGAAAACACGGCATCTGAATTCGGGATTCTACATCGATATGCCAAGCAACTACATCCTGTTCCATGATGTGACAACCAAGGATAAGCATCGGAAACTGTTTGCACATGCGGAAAAGAAGATCCAAAAGATAGCGAAGGTCATCAAGGCGAAGCGCACAAAGGGGGAGAAAGATAAACTCCTGTTGAAGAAGGTCGCATTGAGCAGCAATCGGTCCTTCCTGGATGAGGTGAATGCCAGGGATGAACATTTCTATGCTGATCAGAACTGTATATCCTGCGGCTTCTGTGCAAAGGTCTGTCCGGTGGAGAACATCCTGATGGTCAATGGATTTCCCGTATGGCAGCATCACTGTCAGCACTGCCTTGCATGCATGCATTTCTGTCCAAAGGAATCCATCCAGTACAAACGGAAAACGATCGGGAGAAAACGGTACCATCACCCGGATGTGACCTTCAGGGACATCGAGTCCCAGAATTGGCAGCTCACAGCGAAAAAGATTCCCGCAAAAAAAGTTCCTGTCAAAGACTGGAGGAATGCTCCGGAGCAGTCCGAGGAAGAACCGGCTGCCACGTAACCCTTGTTCTGCTACCGCATTGCTTATTTCCATTTTACAATTTAGAGATCCATTTGAGTCGGTGTGGTAGGTACCGAATCATTTATTTGATAGAAATGAAACAGTGAATACAATCGACGTGTTCTCCAAAAGTGAAAGAACAGGTTTTAGATCAAATGGGATACAATGAAAAATTCACCCACCCCCACCAACCCCTCATCTTCTCTACAATCCAATGCAGTATTATTCTCTTCTTCGTCCCCCCCATCCACTCCCTCAATACCTTCCCCTTCACCCCCTGCCTCCCCTGCCCCCCCCTCATTATCTTCATCTTTTCCTCCTGCAACATCCAAAGCCTCATCTTCATCACCTACCCCCGCCGCCCCACCTTCCCGCTTCCCCACATCATCATCATCATCTTCAATTTCAGAACATAGTTCACAGGTTATTCTGCTAGGGACTGGTACACCTAATGCCTTTCCCGATCGTTCTGGCTCGTCAGTAGCTATCATTGTGAACGAGACTCCTTACCTCATAGACTTCGGGCCGGGTATTGTACGAAGGGCATCCGCAGTATTCCAGAAGGGGATCACCGCTCTGGAACTCCCAAATCTCAAACGAGCCTTTCTCACTCACCTCCATTCCGATCACACCGCAGGGTATCCCGACCTCCTTCTCACCCCCTGGGTTCTTGGAAGGGATAAACCACTGACGGTATACGGGCCTCGGGGTCTGGAGCATATGACGGACCACATCCTCATGGCTTATCAGGAGGACATACTATTCAGGATCAACGGCCTCGAAGGGGCAAATACCCTGGGGGGGAGAATCGAAGCCCATGAGATCGAAACCGGCACGGTCTACCAGGACAGGAACATCAAAGTGGATGCGTTCCCGGTGGAGCATGGGAAGTGGCCTGCATTCGGGTTCCGGTTCACCACCCCGGATCGCACCATCGCCATCTCAGGGGATACCACTCCATGTGACACCCTGGTGGAGGCTGCCAGGGGATGCGATGTCCTGGTCCATGAAGTGTATTCCGAGCAGGGATTCAAGCACCGGCCCTCCGACTGGCAGCACTATCACCGGAACATGCACACCTCCACCGTGGAACTTGCCGAGATCGCGAATAAGGTCAGGCCCGGACTGCTCGTTCTCTATCACCAGCTCTTCTGGGGAGTGCCTGAGGAGAATCTTGTCCAGGAGATCAGGGATTTGTATTCGGGTGAGGTGGTGTCGGGGAAGGACCTGGATGTATTTTGAGACTCGTTCTCACTACTTATCCGATCCAGGAAAATGGATCGAACGAGCGGCAGTACCATTAAGTATCAGTTCTGAGGAATTCTCAGCATGTCTCGCATGGATGGAAAGAGCTGCATCATCACCGGAGCAAACTCCGGCATAGGAAAGGAAACAGCCCGGGGTCTGGCGAAGCTCGGTGCCCATGTCATCATGGTATGCCGTGATCATGACAAGGGCGAGGAAGCAAGGCAGGATCTCATTGCGGAAGCGGATGGGGAAGACGGAGGAAATCCCAATCCGCAGATCGATCTTCTCATTGCTGACCTTTCCTCCCAGTCATCCATTCGAAACCTTGCCACGGATATCCGGTCAGAATATGAAACGATCGATGTCCTGATCAATAACGCCGGTCTCATCATGGGGAACCATACCCTCACAGAGGATGGCATCGAATGGACCTTTGCCGTGAATCATCTGGCCCCATTTCTCCTCACCAATCTCATAATCGAGCCCCTGCTGAAGGCACACTCCGCCCGGATCGTCACCGTGAGCTCGGGCGCCCATCATATGGGAAAGATCGACTTTGACGATCTCCAGGCACGAAAAGGGTTTCGTGGATTCCGGGTCTACAGTAATTCCAAGCTTGCCAATGTCCTTTTCACCAAGGGGCTATCCCGGATGCTTCAGGGGACCGGGATAACAGCCAACTGTCTTCATCCGGGAGTTGTACGGACCAACTTCGGAAGGTCGGCGTCACCGCTGTTCCATATGATGTTCGTACTGGGGAACCCGTTCATGATCAGCCCGAAGCGCGGAGCAGCAACATCGGTTTATCTCGCTTCATCCCCTGATGTAGAGGGTGTGTCTGGAGAATATTTCAGGAGGAAAAAGATCGCAAGATCCTCACAGATAACCCATGATGCCACAGCCGCCAAGAGATTGTGGGAGATGAGCAGTGAGCTAACCAAATTGAAGCCGGACGAGCGTCTGGAAAGCAAGGTTGAAACGTGAGGAATAAAGTGAGAACGATTCCTGCCCCCACTCCCTAAGCAAAATTGACCCAGACTTCAGTACACAGTACTTCAGCCCCTCCCCCCCCTCCCCCAGCACCACCGTGTTATTAGCCCCACAGTGTCGTATCACTCCACTGCCTCCCACCCGCCCCCCCCACCTGCCCCTGTCCCCACCGCTTTATGCAACTCCCGATGTGATGAAACATTATGAAAATTACGAAACGTAACGGGGCAAAAGGGGGGGAAGGGGAAAGGGTAATATGGGATCTGGGGGACTAAACGGGAAAAAGTGGTGACTGTGGATAATGAAGATGTGTCAATTCCTATTTTAATTCATGGGGCTTTTCATCTGCAGGTGTTTCCGGAATCTTCTCACCTGAAATAATAGCGATCACCGGGTAGGCAATATAGAGCAGGATAACCGCCAGAGAGATCATAAAGGGAATCTTGTAATACTCTAAATCTATAGCACCCATGAATGCTCCGATGAGTCCGGAAAACAGTCCGATCATGGAGATTGCTATGAGCGGTTTGGTTGAAATCTTGGGATAAGGGAAGTTCATGAGCATCAGGGATACGATGCCGATCATTACCGGGAGAATGATGTGATTGTAATCCTGGAAAATAATGCCCACCGAGAGAACGAAAAAGGCCATCGACGGAGTGGGAAGTCCGAGGAACGTTTTCAGAGAGTTCTCCTTAAAGTAGCTGAAAATGGAGAGCCGTACGATCCCCACAGTGGCGATCGAGATAGCAGTGGCAACCGCGAGGAAATTATCGAAATCCTCGAAGGCGCTTCCCCGGTCTATGTCATAGAACACCTTGTACACAAAGACCGCAGGGGCAAAGCAGAAGGACACCGAATCCGCTAAGGAATCCAGATACACCCCTAAATTGTGCTTCGATCCGAACCTCCGGGCGATGGCACCATCCAGTCCGTCAAGAAACATAGCAATGTAGATCAGACCGATACCGATCATGATATGCTTGTCCCCACCGTCGATGAAATAGAGGATACCCAGAGCACCGGTTGCTCCGTTGGCAATGGAGAAGTAGTCGGCTGGTGACAGGAACTTGAGGAGACTCATGATTCTCGCTCCTCCTTGTATTCCTTCCCTTTTCCATTTTCCCTTTCCACCATTCCTCCTTTTTCCTGGCTTTCCTTGTCTTTTTCGTTATCCTCTTCCACCTGCCATCCTGCTCCCTGCCTTATCGAGCGCCATGCACTCAACCGGACCTCACACAAGTGCTCACTCCTCTTCTCGATTCCCCCCTCTTGCTTCCCACCACCAAATTCATCGTTTCCTCCATATTTTGAAAAGGTAGCAACCGTTTGGCCGGGTTGTACAATATCTCCGATAGAAACCGTACTTTCCGCCTTCCCTTCCGGAATATGAAGATCGACCCTGGAACCGAGACGAATTATTCCGATTCTCTCACCCCGTTCCAGCACCTGCCCGTGAGATATGTAGGGTACGATCCTGCGGGCCACGCTTCCCGCTATCTGAACAATCCTGAGCGTCCCGATGACTGTACCCAGATCGGTGATGACCCGCTCGTTGGTTTCCGCATCTTTGTCGAATGCTGGGATGTGACCTCCGTCCTTATGCTCCACACTGAGGACAGTACCTTTCATGGGTGAACGGTTCACATGGATATTCCACACGTTCATGAAGATCCTGATCACCAGATTCCCGTCCACAGTCTCGACGTGGGTGACCTTCCCATTTGCCGGTGAGACAATCCCCTCTCCGATGGTGAGCTCCGGATCCCTGAAAAATATGATGAATCCAAGGAGAATAATGGTGAACAGGACAGCAATAGTAAGGGTGATAGGACATAGTCCGCTTGGATCGGCAAATGCAAACACCCATCCTGCAATGAAAAGGATCGACGGGATGATCAGATAGCTCTGACAGCCCTTTGCGAACTGCATAAGGATTTGCCCTTCCATACCATTGATTAAATTTGTGCTGGATTAGGTTTCTTCTATTTGGTGATGAGGGTGGAGGGGAGGCAAGAGAATATTGAACACTTTTCT
>CAZTGJ010000238.1:0-5268 GCA_964613025.1 uncultured Thermoplasmata archaeon
TTCGCCCTGCCACCACTGGAGGAGCAGTGGAGGATTGTGGAGGTACTTCAAGCGGTAAGAAAGGTGATTGAAGATTTTAAAAAAACTGCTTCCGCAATCGATGAATGTAAATTGAGTTTCCTTTCTAAGTTTATGTCTGGACCAATAAAATCATTCAGAAATGCATATTTATTTATGAAATTGGGAGACATCGCTACTGTAGGAACAGGAGGCACTCCAAGAAGGAGCAAAGGTGAGTATTGGGGAGGAAGTATTCCTTGGATGTCGTCGGGTGAAATTCATAGCCAAAAGATTACTCACACGCGTGAGACAATTACCAAGTTAGGTTATGAATCATCAAATGCGACTTGGTTTCCCAAAGGAACAGTCATGCTTGCTATGAACGGTCAAGGAAAAACAAGAGGGACTGTAGCTATTCTTGAGGTACCAATGACCTGTAACCAATCATTAGCCGGTATCGTTGTGGACGAAAACAAGATTCTTGCTGAATATCTATTTCAATATTTGCAAGGGCAATACGAATCATTGCGTAACATGACTGGCTCGAATAGCAGAAATGGGTTAAACCTCACCCTCATCCGAGGGATAAAAATTCCCGTTCCAGACTTAGAGTATCAGGCATTTTGTCTGGTGAGTCTGCGGTCTTTAGATCGAGTAAAAGATCAAATAATCGGCCGAATATCAGCAGCAATTTCATTATATCAAACGATTATTAATTCAACGTTGGGATGTTAGTATGTTCAATGAAACCAATACAGTCGAAGCATATATCCGCGACCTACTCTCCAGTGGAGTCAGAAAATCTGCTCCCTCTACTACCTTAAGTCTTCGAATCCGGGAAAAGACTGTTCCATACAGTGTGGGAGGACTCGGCTGGCACTACCTCTCTCATACCGACCTACCACGTCAACCCCAGGAGGCTCTCGTCGAAAAACACCTTTGTGATGCTCTCATTCGTCTGAATCCCGCCATTGCCTCCCAACGAGACCGTGTGGATGATGTCCTCTACCGCTTACGAGCGATCATCATGGGAGTCCGTACTGATGGACTGGTGAAGGCAAACGAGGAATTCGCTGCATGGCTCACGGGTGAACGATCAATGCCATTTGGTGAGAATGGAGAGCATGTTACCATCAAACTCATCGATTTCGAGGACCTGAGTCAGAACCAGTATGTTGTTACCCAGCAGTTCACGTTCCGATCTGGAAAGACAGAGAAACGGGCTGATCTTGTCCTACTCGTCAATGGTATGCCCTTGGTATTGATCGAAGCGAAGACTCCTGTACGATCCAGCCAGAGCTGGTACGATGGTGCAGTCCAGGTGCATGACGACTATGAAAAGAACGTTCCAGAGCTGTTCGTAACAAATGTGTTCTCTGTTGCCACTGAAGGAAAGGAATTCCATTATGGTTCAATCTGTATGCCTATCGAGTTATGGGGTCCATGGCGACTTGATGAGGACGATGTTCTCCCTTCAATGCATCAGGTTGAGAAGGCAGTGAAATCCATGCTACGTCCGGAGGTTATTCTTGACCTGCTGGCGAACTTTACCTCATACGCGACAATAAAGGGAACTCGTCGTATCAAGATCATCGCACGATACCAACAGTATGAAGGTGCGAATATGCTTGTCAACAGGGTGGTTGCTGGCTACCCAAAGAAGGGATTGATCTGGCATTTCCAAGGTTCAGGAAAGTCACTTCTGATGCTCTTCGCTGCTCGGAAGCTACGACTCCACCCTGCCCTCAAGAATCCCACTGTGATGATCGTTGTGGACAGGATCGATCTTGACACGCAAATTTCCAGTACCTTCTATGCTGCCGATACACCCAACCTCATTAAAGCTGAGAGTCGAGCTGATCTTCAGGACATTCTCGGAAAAGATGTTCGGAAGATCATCATTACCACGATATTCAAATTTGGAGAATCAGAAGGTGTCCTCAATAACCGCTCTAATATCGTCGTATTAGTCGATGAGGCTCACCGTACCCAAGAGGGTGATCTTGGTCGAAAGATGCGTCAGGCACTCCCTAACGCCTTCCTGTTCGGTCTTACCGGTACACCCATCAATCGTGCTGATCATAATACCTTCTATGCGTTTGGAGCTGAGGAGGATGAGAATGGGTATATGAGTAGGTATGGATTTGAGGATTCAATTCGGGATGGAGCTACAAAGGAACTACACTTTGAACCTCGTCTTATTGATCTCCATGTTGATCAGGCGGAGATTGATAGGGCATACAAAGAACTCACCTCCAGCCTGAATGACCTTGAAAGGGACCAACTGGCGAAGAAGGCAGCAAAGATGGCTGTATTGCTAAAATCGCCTGATAGGATATCTGCTGTGTGTGCAGACATTGCCCAGCACTTCCAAGAGAAAGTGGTACCAAATGGATTCGGTGCGCAAGTAGTGACTTATGATCGTGAGAGTTGTTACCTCTACAAGAAGGAACTCGACAACCATCTACCACCAGAGTTCTCCGACATTGTGATGTCTGTGAAATCAAGTGAAGAAAAGTATACTCCATATCGCAGAGATCGAGATGCAGAGGAGAAGCTCCTTGATCGTTTCCGTGATCCACATGATCCATTGAAGATTCTGATTGTCACCTCGAAACTTCTCACCGGATTTGATGCTCCCATTCTCCAGACAATGTATCTGGATCGTCCATTGAAAGATCATACACTTCTGCAAGCAATATGTCGAACCAACCGTCCGTATGGGCAAGAGAAGTCTCACGGCCTGATTGTTGACTATCTGGGTGTCTTTGATAATGTTGCCAAAGCTATCCAGTTTGATGAAGAGGGTATCACTCGCGTTGTAAAGAACATATCTGAACTAAAAGGAAAGCTCCCTGCGGCTATCCAGAAGTGTCTAGAGTACTTCCCGGGAGTGGACCGTTCTATCAGTGGCTATGAAGGACTCATTCCCGCTCAGGAGTGCCTTCCGAATAATGATACCCGCGACCGATATGGAGCTGATTGTAGCTATTTAATGAGACTTTGGGAAGCCATATCGCCTGATCCCATTCTCAATGAATACGAATCTGACTATCGATGGATAATACAGGTCTATCAATCAGTTAAACCTATGTCACCAAATGATGATCTTGTATGGCATGTATTAGGTGCAAAAACCATAGATCTGATCCACCGAAATGTCCACGTTGACACATTACATGACGATCTTGATACATTGATCCTTGATGCTGATCTTCTCGAAGCTGTAATTGGAACACCTGATCCAAAGAAGAAGTCGAAGGAGATTGAGATCAAGGTAGCGAGACGACTTCGAAAACACATTCACGATCCGAGGTTCAAGGCATTGGCTGAGCGATTGGAAGAACTCAAGAAACGTCATGAACAGGGTCTTCTGATCAGTATTGATTTCCTAAAAGAGCTACTTCATCTTGCAAAGGATGTTGTTGCTACAGAGCAAGCTGCTCCACCTATTGAAGACGAAGATCGAGGAAAGGCTGCCCTTACAGAACTCTTTGAAGAAGCAAAGAATGAAGATACACCAATCATGGTTGAAAGGGTAGTGACAGACATCGATGATATTGTACGTGTGGTACGATTTGATGGCTGGCAGAACACTCATGCTGGTGAGCGGGAAGTGAAGAAGGCTTTGAGGAAGACATTGTTCAAGTATCGGTTACATCAGGATGTTGAGCTGTTTGATCGGGCTTATGGGTATATTAAGGAGTATTATTAGTACACTCGTGTTAACAGGAGTATTCCACATTTGGTAATTACATGATTCAATGGAAATCCATCAACAACCGCTATGGACTCACAAAGAAATCACGTTGTCCATGTGGGTCAGGAAAGCTCTATTCTTCTTGCTGTGTAAAAGGGAAGTCCACAAAGCCAAAGGAATTTCAACAGCACTATAGTTCAATCCTCCCCCATACACATGAAGAATTCAAACCGTTTCTATCATACAAACAAGAGATTCTCCCACGATTTCAATCCATGCATGATGGCATTGAACTTATGAAAAATCATGGTGCTTCAATTAATCAAGATGGATACGTAATAGCTAAAAAGCTTGATGTCATCAATTTTACTCCCAACCAAGTGATCATAGATGGGATTGTCACAGATTCACAATATGGCCCAATGTTCTATCCCGAGCTTGCCGAAGGATTCATGCTGGGAAATAATCTTAGAAAAGGCAAGGAATCATACTTCTGGCATGGCACTACGGTGAATGAATTACCTCGGATACTGTCAGAAGGATTGAAGCTTGACATGGAATCTCATTACAAATACGAAGTTGATATGAAACCTCTATTTGGGATATATTTGACAACCGGCTTAGCTCCCTACTATGCAATGTTGAAGCTTTCAAGAATCGAAACTCGCCTTCCTACGAATGGAGTAGTACTGAAAATCAGGATTAAAGATTCCTCCAGACTGATCGCAGATGAAGATGTAAGTTTGAAAAGCGATGTTCAAAATCGGATTCAACGATGGAATAGCGATCCACAAATGAAAGAGAAAGCTGAGATTGTAGAAAGTAATTACCAAAGGGATAGAGAAACTGGGTTCCATTTCCCAAGGATTTCCAATTGGCCTCCCGAAATGCGTTATGATACCGTAGCGTCAGCTTCTCTACGGAGGTTAGGATCAGTAAGGTGTATAGATAACATTTCAACAGAGGACATTGTAGAGGTCTATACATTCAATGGTAAACTCTGCTTGGGTTGTACCGCGAATTTGGACCCAACATTACCTGTGGATAAAGTTTTGACACAAAAAGAATTTGTAGCAGCGAAACATCAAGAAATGTTGTATCTAAACATTCTGAAGAAAAATGGTAAACCTGGGTCCTCGAAGGATGTTTATCGGTTCATAAGAAATGCAGGTGCGAAGCAGCTTACAGAAGAGGATATCAATCGTCTGAGAATAAAATACCAAAAGGAAAAAGAGGTGGAACAAAAGGAGTTAATAGACAATGTTAAGTCCGCATTGAAGTTCAAACCAGTGATTCCCGAGGTCAATGAATATGGTGCCATGATTTACCGGGAGATGGAATGAGATGGCCAGAAAATTTACGGGACTTCATTTGAACAGCTCCCAATATTTCAAAATCTCTACAAATCTCCAATGTCATTTGCAGCCCTTCAATTGAAATATGAGAAGTAAGCTATAGATATTAAGTAGGACCTGAAAGAATTGCACTGGGAGCCGGTTGTAACCACATTCAATAATATTTTACCGTTAAATTTGTTACTACTCCGTGAAAACCCGATCGATCCGTTT
>CAZTGJ010000239.1:0-5244 GCA_964613025.1 uncultured Thermoplasmata archaeon
TGTCAATTGAAAAATTGTGACTTTTCAGCGTAAGCAAGTGTCAAACTTGGGTTACTTCTCTTTCAACACCGGATTTGCATGATCCTGAGGAAGGTTTCCAGTACCTTATCACCGAACTCCGATGTCGAGGCATTTCCTCCCAGATCAGGCGTCTTTACTCCGGAAGCAATTGTCCTCCTGACCGATTCTTCAAGTGACTCGGACAACAAATGGAAGTCCGCAGCAGTGGTACTGCTGGACTTCTCTGCCAGATACTCCAGCATCATGGAGGTGGAGAGCAGGGAGGCGGAGGGGTTGACGATCCCCTTTCCTGCAATGTCCGGGGCAGACCCATGGATTGGTTCGAACATCGCGCTTTTCTGTCCATAACTCCCGGATGGAGCCATGCCAATCCCACCGGAAAGTACCGATGCAAGATCCGATAAGATATCCCCGTAGAGATTGGGAGTAACGATAACATCATACCGCTCCGGATTGCTTATGATGTACATAGCCATGGCATCCACATAGGATTCATCAGTTCGAACATTTGAAAAATTTGATTGTCGGACGACCTCATTGAATACTCTGCGAAAGAGTCGGTCTCCGATAAGGACATTGCTCTTATCCACACAAGTGAGGTGTTTCCTCCGATTCAAAGCGAGGTTTGCTGCAAACTCAACCACCCTCTGGGTTCCCATACGGGTGATGATCCGCTTGTCGATTGCCATCTCCCCATCTGTTCCCTTCCTCACCACTTCTCCGATCCTTACATAGAGCCCTTCGGAAAGCTCCCGCACGATAATGAGATCCACGGCTTCGGGTTTCCATACAAGCTGTCGCTCTCCGGAAAAGGAATGATCGATCCCCGGGTAAAGCTTGATAGGTCTGACATTCGCATACAAGTCAAGACCATTCCGAAGTCCGAATACCACCTCACCTGCCGGTCGGGTGCCGTCTGGTTTGACCACTCCCTTCTTCCCTACCGCACCGAACAGGATCGCATCTGCCTCTTCCGCATGATGGAATGTCTCCTCATCCCAGGATCTCCCGGTCTGCTCGTAGTATTCGGCACCGGCCTGGAAGATCTCGTAATCTAGTGTACCTCGATCTTTGAGAACATCCAGAATCTTCAGGGATTCCCTGGTTACCTCCCTACCGCAGCCGTCCCCAGGGATGACGCAAATATATGGGATCATTGTGCGTGAAATGGAAGCATTGGTTTTTATGTTTTGGTCATCGAAAATAATTGTAGAGTCTGGAAAAGGTGTTACATTTTCCTATTCACATTCGTACTCGGATTCTTGCTCTCACTCATTCTCTACGTCTGTTTCTTATCCGTCTTTTTTCTAACCTCGATCTCCGAATCGATGTTCAACAACCGTTTCGCAAGCTCCATGTGCTTCCCAAGGCCCATGTTGCCCTTGATCACAAGCCGAGCCCCGTCAGGTGAGCCTCCGCCATGCATACACCCTGGCACTCCTGACCCGATGGTGAGCCACTCGATAAGACGGGCAAGTTTGAATCTGGTCTCTCCGTCACTATTGGCCTTGAGATATTTCTGAACAAGATGACCATAGCTGGGATCATTGAAGTCCTCCCAGGATGGCATACACCCTGTTTCTGCAATACCACCGCCGATTTCCTGGGCAAGCCGCTTCGTCTCGTAGGGCAAGGTTCCCACATGCACTTTATTCACATTGGCAAGGAGTGGATCGCAGAGCCAGGCACCGGAGGGATGCTGCTTTCCCTGGACGGCTGCTGCGATCCCGACACCGTAGGTGGTTTCGTTGTTGATCGACATCCTGACAAGCTTATCTGCGAATTTCCGCTCCTCGATCCCGTTGGCTCTGGCAAGAAGGGCGGCGGCTCCAGCCATGATGTCCCCCTGTCCCGCCACACAGCCACCGATTGCGCTTCGATAGGGCATGATGAAGTTCATGATCGCATTCTTGGAATAGGGATACTCCCCTGCCATGAATATCCGCTCCCACGGAACGAACACATCTTCGAAGAAGAGATATCCCTGGGTTATGCCTCCGCATTCCACGGGATTATCATGGCCGTCCTCCAGATCACGACGGTCACTTGGATGTCGTGCCTCCACAATAGTAAGTCCCTGGATATCCTTTGGGACAACGAATGAAACAGCATAATCCGCATCCTCCGCCCGGTAAGCAGTACCTGGCAGGATAAATATCTCATTAGCCGCCGAGGCTCCGGCGATCTGGACCTTCGCACCCCGGACGATTATTCCATCTTCGCGCTTCTCAATGATCCTGAGAGACATGTCCGGATCTTCCTGAAGGTGGGGAGGAAGGGTACGGTCCCCCTTGGGATCTGTGAGAGCACCGGCGATTGCAATATCCCGGGATTGGGCATCTTTGAGCCAGGTAATGAGGCGCTGATGATAGTCGGTTCCATATTCCTTATCAATGTCATAGCTGGTGACGAACATGGAATTTAATGCTGTCCACCCTACACATCTTCCCCCGGTGCAGGTTCCGGTGAGCTCGAAAAGTAGGCGCTTCATTCTGGCATTTGCGATCACATCATCCGGGGACCGCATGATGGAGAGATAGCGGGAAATGGTCTCTCCGGTGAACATAGAGGTGGTGGTCATGATATCGGTATATTTCTCATTGTTCTGGAGGGTAAATATCTGGGCATGACCCTCGACGGTCCTTCGGGTGGCTGGATGTGTGGTAACATCCTCGATGAGCTCACCGAACTTATGGACATTCGGACGAATTTCCCTGAGGGATTGTTTGTACTGGTCTGGAGTATTCATGAAAAACCTCAGAATTGTAGTAATGATGCATCTCGACTCTTGTGATGCATTTAACTTTTCCCGGGAGCAGAGATAAAAATGAATGACCGAAGACAAACCATTAAAAATTATAACTTCAGTTCCACTAAAGACATACGCTCAAGGGCATCGGCCAGAAGCTCAGGATCTGTCTGGATCGCAGGACCTTCCACCAATCCCAGGTTCTTGAAAAGGTCATCGAGACCCTGTTGGATCTCCTCCTTCCCTTCCATGACGTTCATGGGAAAGATGATCGCAGCAACGATATGCTTCGTACTTTTCTTAAGTCCGACCTTCACGAAAGCATGATGGATCTGGCGTTCTCCGGCGACGAATCGTGCAATATCCACTGAAAGGTCCCGTGTTCTGCTCCTCCCTGATTCTTCAGCTCTCAGGGCATGGAACACTGCGGACAGAATATGCTTGTGACCGAAAATACTCGCATGATCGAAATACTGGATCACAATCCCATGCTGTTCCGAAAAGGATCTTGTTTCCTCGATGATTCTAACTATATCAAATGATAAACCTTCATTCAACTTAGAGGTGGATGCAGGGGGGGAACTGGAGGTGGCAGGGGAAAGAGGGGAGGAATTTGATGTGGTAGGGGGTGGGGGGGTGGGGGTGGTAGTCGTCGCTTCAGTTGAGCTTGGGGAGGGAGGGATAGTTGATGATGACACGGATGTGAGTGAACGAATCACTATGTTGTCCACACCGATTGCTGATTCCTCAGCTGCCATTTTCCTATCTCCGGGCGATGGTGATGAAGTTCTCAAAGATCTCCCTGCCGTACTGGGTGTGTGATACCTCGGGATGGAACTGTACCCCATAGTATGGTTTCTTCAGATATTTGAAGGCCTGGATCGGGCAGTTGGTAGAATGGGCCAGAGGGATGAAGTCCGGGCCAAGGATCTTGATCTCGTCATTATGGGATTCCCAGACCTGGAATTCCGTTGGAAGGCCAATGAACAGCTCCTCGACCATGTCCACATACACCTGGGTCTTCCCGTATTCGGGAACCTCGGCTGGCCCGGCCGTTCCTCCAAAATGAAGGGCAATGAGCTGATGTCCCACACAGATCCCAAGCGTCGGAAGGTCGAGCTGGTCCAGATACTCCGTGCTGAGTCCAAGCTTGGGAGCCTCATAACTGATGCTGGGGGCCCCGCCAGATAATACCAGGGCATCCGCATCTATCTCATCCAACGGAGTCGTGTTGGGTATGATGTCGGTCTCGATCCCGATCTCCCGGAGCATCCTCCATTCCCGGTGGGTCCACTGGCCTCCGTTGTCCACGACTGATATCTTCATGTGCTCTGGAAAGGGTTAGATGGATTAAAGGTTAACGGACGATGAAAGGGTAGAGATCCGTTTGTTGATGAGTGGGGAGAAATGACCATGATAGCGTACCTGCAGCTCCGGACTCCGCCAGTCGCGACCTGTGATCCTGCCCCTGCAGATGGTGGAACAACAGTTGCACATCCATTGAGAAACAGACTCCTCATCGGCCTCCCACAGGGCAATATCTGCAGTGATCTCTTCTCCCGTTTTAATGGGGCGTCTGGCCACGAGTGTGAAGGCATCAGACATCCAGGTGTTCGGATCACAGGAGTGGTTGATCGAGTAGAGGTCATCGTTTCCGGAAAGTTCGCAGCTGAAGATGTTCTCATCCCACTGCATGACCCCCTTCCCCTGCCTCCGGGCCTCCTCCGCCCCTGCCCTGTCTGTATAACCCTCACCCCAGCGAACTATCTTTTCACCGGGACCAATCGCCGTGCTGGCGATCATCCCTTTGCCGTGGATCGAACTCTGTGTTACTTCGATTTTTGGATTGAGCCATGTTGTTGGTGCATGCATGATGGTTCCTCCGGGTTTGGGTCCAGGACGGGTCATCTCAGACCAGATATTCGAATGTTTTTGTAATTATCCTGATGTTAGGACTTACCGCATTTGAATTTGGATCAAGGAGAGCGAGCAGCAATTGTGCTGAAATATAGGTGTCAGTCCGGATTGACGATTTGCTCCTCAGATACAATTCATGATTAGTTGTTTCCATCAAGGCCTTCTCTGACATCGTGGTGTGGGTTCTATGCCGAACGGCTGAAGAGGCTATATATTCTTCTTTTGTAGATGAGCATCGTAATCATCATCATCAAAGCCAGCAATGGAGCGTTGAAGCCAGGCAAATCGTCGCTATCGCGGGATTTGATCTTGATTGTCGTAGAAACTTCCTCACTCCAATTCCCATTGTTATCCTGAACTTTTAAAAAGACCGTGTACGTCCCTCCAGGAAGATATGTGGCTTTTTTGACATCCATCCGGATATCAGCATTTTCATCATCGCTGATACTCTCCTCGATAACGTTGTTCGCTACATTCCTGATATCTTTGGAATCTGAGTCTTTTAATTCATATTTCGCACCCCCCCGCCATTTCTTTTCGCCTTTTTTCCTTAATCC
>CAZTGJ010000240.1:0-5234 GCA_964613025.1 uncultured Thermoplasmata archaeon
GTTTGAATTAGACCCTTGAACGAGAGAAGTTGTCGCCGAAGGCGACTTTCTTGTCCATTATATTATTAATATACAATAAGTTTGTCCCAAAGCAATTAAATAGAATGAATGCGGAGAAGACGGTACCGCGTTACACTTTGCCATGGGGCATCGCTGTACGTGTGGAGGACAAAACATGAGTAATTTCAAGAAAGTTTTCTTGGCAATATTGCTGGCGATGATATTCATCATCCCTCCGGCAAGTATGCTGCAGAACGATCCATCCAACGACCCTGTGGGTCCGATTGGTGATGGATCAGTGTTGACAAACGAACAAGGGGTGGAAACCACCCCGAAATCCGAAACTTCGGATACCGAAACCGATCCAATAGATCCGGAAGAGGAGATCGACGAGGTCAATACGGAAGGTGACAGGAGCAGCAAGAAGTTCCTGGATGCTTTCAAGTTGAACTTCGAACCTTTCGACCCCGAGGATGGAGAGGTTATTGATTGTACGGCAACCGTCCACAATTTCGGGACCGAGCGCCAGATCGCATACAACGTGAATGTAGAGTTCTGGTTCGAGGATGTTTACATTGGTACGGATACCATTGATGAGATCCAGCCCGGCGAGAACGGTACCGCATCCGTGGAGTGGAAGGCCGTGTTCGGCTCACACACCATGAGGACCATTGCCGATCCCGATGCGAGCGATGGCGGTCCGGATGACTATGAGGTCGTTCTCAATGTGACCCGTTCCGAATATTCCCCCATCCTCTATCTTTCCGACAATGCGTCCTGGATCAAGAACTCGGAGACCAACGAATACTACATTAAGGTGACAAATCAGGGTTCCGAATCCGATACCTTCGATCTGACCCTTGTGACAAAGAAGTATGGGGACGATATCGGCGGATGGAGTATCAGTCTGAGTGAGGATGAGGTATCTCTGGATGGTGGAGAGAGCACGTATGTGACACTAAATGTCGAATATACGATGCTTGATGTGGATTATACCGCAGAGGCTGTGATAATGGTCATGGCCCAGAGTCAGAGCGATTCCACACGGAGCTTTTCCATCTACACAACCACCGATGTGATCCATGATGTCCCAATCCTCTACGTTGATGATGACGGACAACATACCGATCAGCCCAGGATGTCCTACAGTGTGATCGGCGGCCAGTACGGCCCTGAGACCGATGAGATCAATCTCCTTGCTCTGGATGCAAATTATCATGGTCTCTACCACCACATTGAACTCGAAGGTGATGTTACCTATTCCGGCCCACCGTCAAATCAGGGTGCAAGCGGCCCGCCGTACGATTCCTCGTCCGGGATAAGTCCCTATACTATTAACAGCAAGCGCGTCTATCTCAGCGATTATGATATCGTGATATGGGATACCGGTTACATCGAGACCCTTACGGCCTCTGGGAGCGCCTGGGACCGGAGCAGCGAGACCCATGCATGGTACGACCAGACCGAACTCATGGAGTACATGGACAACGGCGGTAGTTTCATCTGGCTCAGCAACAAGGGAGTAGAATATCACGACGAGACGGCCGGTACCTTCAATAATCCCCTCTATACGGATTATTTCAATCTTGAGCGGTGCGTCCAGCAGGGAGGTCTCCAGTACCGGATCGTTGGTGTTACCCAGCATCCGGTGGGCAGAGGGATCGATGTGGAGAATTCATTCATCTACTCCGTTGCAGGAGACCGATCCGATTCCCTGTTCCCGAAGGATGGTGCCGAGGGTATCTACTACTCGGGTACTTCCTACACAACGGTGGGATACGAACGCCCAAGGATCGACCAAACAGAGCAGAGATACAAAGCCATCGTCCAGACGACCCAGTGGTCAAGCTTCGGTGGAAGCTACTGGCATTATTACAATGACCGTTCACCAATGCGAGAGCAGGCAGTCAAGCAGTCAATGACCTGGCTCGGAGTTCCAACGAGAATTGCAGGTGAATATGATCTCGCCATTGATGGGATCGAGAGCCCGCTTGGAAAATATGTGGAACCCAACGAGAACATTCCGCTCAGGGTCAGAGTCAAGAACACCGGCTTCAAGGATGTCACCCAGCAATTCTCAGTGGTATTCAAGGTCATGGATACGGACGACGGCAACAATGTAGTGTTCCAGAAGACAGAACTGGTCAATACGGACATCGTTGCCGGAGATGTACTATCGGTATCGACAAGCTGGAACAGCGGACGACCCGATGAAGGAGGACACTATAATGTAACCTTCGAGATCGTCTTCGGGGATGAAGATGATAGGTACAATGACAACAATGAGGCATACACCCTTCAAGAGGGAAAACTCGTAAAAGATATGGCACTGGAAACGGCAAACTATGAAAAATCTACATTCTACTGGAATTCCACCCGTATCGGTGATCCCACCGAGGTGTGGTGCATTGTCATCAACAATGGGTCGGTCACCGGTAGCTTCGACGTGGAACTTCTCATCACGAGCCCTCTGGATACGGAGGTTTATTCAAAAACAACCACGGTAGAGAATCTTGCACCCGGTGAGGAGCAAAGAGTCTCCTGGATCTGGTTCCCGAGGAATCCGGCTGGATATCTGACCAACTGGCACTTCGGAGTGAACAATCGTGCCCACAGAGACCAGTACGAGGCTGAGTTCACAATTACTTGGGCTGAGGACGAGGATGAATCAAACAACGAGATCGGGATCGGGTCTGACCAGGCTCACGGCATCGTTGTCATGGGATTCTGTGATCTGTCTGAGCCGAGGCTCATGGCAGAGGACTGGTACGAACAGGACCTGAGCAACCACGATAACCATGGAAATGAAATCGAGAACACGCCCATTCATCTGCAGTCCAATGCATATGTTAGTCCTACCAATGCGTGGAACGTAGGGTATGGTGACGAGGACGGCAGCCTATCCACCATCAAGGGTGGATGGAGTACCGTGGCGATCTCACCAAGGATAGATCTGACGAACTACACCGAAGCTATCTGCAACAGGCTCTATGGAGGGCTGAGCGGATCTGGTACCCTGTACTGGGAAGCGTCCCGAGATTATGACGGGGATCCCGAGCACATCGAAAGCGCTACCTGGACGAATCTCATTTCCACAACAGGGGGAAGCGGAAATCCCTATGCCTGGTGGATCGCCACCGGAGGATATACGTCCATTAACCAATTCTGTGGAGATGTTATCTATACCCGTCTCAGGTGGGTCTCCGATTCCGACGGAGGATCCTGCGGACCCTTCGTGGATGAGATCGCAATTGCCGGCATTGTCAGCCAGTACAACTCCAACGATCTTGGAGTAACCATGGTAACCCTCGATCCTCTCATTGCAGAGAAGGAGAACGGCAGGGACATCACGGTGACCGTTGAGAACTTCGGAGAGAACAAGACCAACAGCGATGGAAGACCCGGTTTCGAGGTCCAGGTACGGATCGAGGATGATGAGGGAATAGAGACCTACAAAGAAAGTGTCTTTGTATCCGATGTCCTGGGCATTGGTGACACCTATACCGCATTCTTCGACAGCGGCTCCGGCAAGGATTGGGTGCCCGAGGAGAACGGAGTGTACCAGATCTTCGCATCTGTAATCTGGGAGCAGGACGGAAATAACATCGATGAGAGCATGAACAATGATGTGATGGAGATCGCTGGTGTGGTACAGCGTGACTTCTTCACCGATGACACGGAATCCGGCGCCGGTAACTGGGTTGTGCAGGGTGAGGAGGACGGCTGGGAGCTCGGTGTGCCCGAGGGACTAGTGAGCCCAACCGCACACAGTGGTGACAACTGCTGGGCCACCAACCTTGACGGCAATTATCCCAATCTCAACGACAATTCGGTCACACTGGATCATTATATTGATCTGAGAACGGCTATGGATCCAACCCTTACCTTCTGGTATTGGCTGGAGGTGGAAGCCCACGATTACGATACTGCCTTTGTCGAGGTTCGGACCAGCGAACAGACTAAGTTCACCACGATATGGCAGAATCCATCTCCCGAACGACAGGGAGTACCCTACACCTCCAATGGTTGGAAGATCGCCACATTGAACCTGGAAGATTTCGCCTATCATGAGATCTATATCAGATTCAGGCTCCAGACCGATGGTGATGTTGATTATCTCGGCTGGTACATCGATGATATCGGTGTTGGAGGTACTACACCACCCCAGTACGATGCCAGACTGGTTACCATCGACTATCCGGCGGAGGATGAGTACATCCCGCCATCTGAGACCATCGAAATACTTGCAACCGTAATGAATGTCGGCCTGAACCAGGATGTCATTCCGGTGAGCGCCACTGCAATTCGTCAGGGTGCAAGTCCCATCAGCTATGATCTCGGAGAGCAGAGCACCGGTGTGCTCGATCCCGGTGACAAGGAGCAGGTGAAGTTCACCTGGCAGTTGCCCATTGGTACGTATCAGTACAAGATCGAGATTCAGACAAACCTGGACAGTGACGGCAATCCCGAGAATGATGTGTTGGAGAGATATATCTGGGCAAAAGAGGTCTTTGATATCTCCATTCTCTCGCTGTATGCGGACCCCATGGTTCAGGATGTCGCCAGGACCCGTCAGGTGGTTGCCGAGGTGCAGAACATCGGGAACACCGAACTGACCAACAATGTCCAGATCACCTTCGAGGCAATGTTCGAGGGTGATAAGGTGGACGAGCACACAATAGTGGCTTCCCTCACTCGGGGAGAGATCTCACCGGTGAGCTGGGAATGGCAGTCCTTCAAGTATGGCAGCTATGAGATAAACGCCATAGGGTCCATCGTTGGCGAGTCCGATGCAACACCTGTCAATAACGAAGCGACCCTGGGAGGCATCATTACCGTGGAAACCATCTTCTCCGATACGCGGGAAGAGGGTGATAGCCCGGCCTACCTGGATCGTGATTCAGGTGAGTTCAAGGTATGGGACTGGATCGGTGAAGGAGTTACCTTCTGGAACGGAGATAACGAAACTAATCCGGACTCACCCGGCTGGCATGTGGTTGATACCGGTCATTTCTCACGCAATTCGTGGTACGGCGGTATACCGTCACGTGACCGTTACAGCAACAACATGAAGGCCGAGCTCATCTCGGAAGCTCTCAACATGGATGGATATACCAACGTCCATCTGTCCTTCTTCACCAAATACGTGATCGAGGGAAGGCAGTACGACTATGTGGATATCTCCATCTCCAACGACAGGGATGACGAAGATTCGTGGGTACGTCTCTTGAAGT
>CAZTGJ010000241.1:0-5231 GCA_964613025.1 uncultured Thermoplasmata archaeon
TGAATTAGACCCTTGAACGAGAGAAGTTGTCGCCGAAGGCGACTTTCTTGTTATTGAAGATATAATGGATACTCCTTTCAGTAGTAGGGAACCCTTTCCCTTTGAAGGCTGCTGGTTCGTTCTGTCTTTGATCATTCTTTACTTCCCCGTCGGATTTTTCAAATTCTATAGAGGGCGTCATGAGTTTTCCCCCCAGCATGAGCTGACAGTAGAAGTAAGTTCCAGATTTTATTCGGCGGCCTGCATATTGATCATCCTCTCCTTATTCATCAATTGGGGTAATATCATCGATTCAAATATGCTCGATGTGTTCATGGTTTACATGATATTCGTACTTCTCGAGGTGGCAATGTTTGCGGAGACGTACATGCTTCAGGACCGGTTCGGAATGTATCTCCTCGGGGCTTCCCTCATCTTTTCCCTCCCCCTCTTCATCATGTCGGCATTGAAACAGTGGACAATAACCCATATTCTTTTTTCCGAGAATATCTATATGTTCAACAATGAGCCTCTATTTTCCCGCTGGATCCTTCTCAGTCCCCTGGCCCTCTTCTTCTTCTCCCTTCTTTCCAACACCATAGCTATGGGGAATGCACTTGAAAAACTGGCATCCATACAGCGATCCCTGCAGAATGGTTCTATGAGCAACCACCCAACTCAATAATCGTGAAAACATTAGTGATCCACCGAAATCGAGGGCTGAATGCTGATCGAAATGTTTTCCGTTAACATTATATCACGATTCATTCACACATCTCCAAGTAACCTCGCGATCTCATCCGGTTCTGGTAATTGTCCCTTGAGTTCTTCTGGCAGATGATTCATGATACGGTAGGTGGCTATACCAATGGGCTTGCCTGCATCGTGCAGGGCATATTCTACAACGGTTCTGTCCTTTCCTTTGCAGAGGATAATACCAATGGATGGACTCTCACCGTCCTCACGCACCTGTTTATCCAATGCTGTCAGATAGAACTGCATTTTTCCGATATGCTCGGGTTTGAATTCTCCGATCTTCAGCTCAATGGCTATCAAGCATTTGAGCCGACGATGGAAAAGCAACAGGTCCACGAAGAACTCCTTTTCGCCGACCTTGAACCGGAACTGACTGCTGACGAAAGCAAACAATCCGCCCATGGCTCTCAGGAATCCCTCGATCCGACCAATGAGCGAGCGTTCCAATTCACGCTCACTATGTTCCTCACCCCGCTCAAGAAAGTCGAATGTATATTCATCTTTTACAGCCAGTTTGGCAAACCATTGCTGATTGGGTGTCAGTACTTTTTCGAAATTCGTCTGACCCAACAAGGTTTTCTCATAGCTCTGGTTCTCGATCTGGTGGATCAGGACATTCTTCGACCACCCGAACTTTCTTGTCATTCGAATGTAAAATTCTCGCTCCAGGTCATCATGGCAACGTTCCATAACAACGAGGTTATGTGACCATCCAATTTCTCGCACCAGTGGTGCGAGTTTTGAGCCAATAAAAGATTGAAAAAATCTCTTCATCCGCCACAAATTTGATATGGAAAATCCTTTGACCCCCGGGAATTCCTCTCGAAGATCAGAGGATAATTGGACAACAACAGAATTTCCCCAGCCTTCCCGTTCTTGCCGATCAGCAATCAATCGTCCAATATCCCAGTACAAACCAACCAACTCTTTGTTCACTGCCTTTAAGGCCGAATATTGGGCAGATCGTACTCTCTCCTTCACTTGGGTCAGAAGGGCAATATAATCTTCAGGTAATCCAGCAGATAGTTTTCCTCCAGTACTCTGATTCTTTATTGCTTCACGTCGACTCACATGATCAACCTCCCTACTTTTTCCATGTTAGTCACTATCCACTATATACATTCATTTGAATGATTTTCCCCACCCATCTAATTGACCTACGTTCCCTACCCCGGCAATAACTATAAATAAAAAAACACCGTGAAACTGTTCAATGGGCACTATCCGGAAGCTCGGTGAGGGTCTCGTTCTTCTCATCATCTTTTCCCTGGTCCTGCTCCTATTCTCAAGGAACGCAGTGGGGGACGACGACTTCGAGGAGAACGACGACATGGCTCATGCCTTTCCCCTTGAACCTGGGGTATATGCTGACCTGAATGCCTCCGATCCTGATTGTTACCTTGTGGATATCAATTTTAGTGGGATTCTCAGGATAACGGTGTGGTATCAGGCATCTTTGGGGTCTGTTGACCTTCTTCTCTTTTCGGATAATGGCACGGAACTTCTTACATCGGGAACGGGAGAGGGGGGGGAGCGGGTCGAGATCATAGTTTCCCAGGGGGAACGCTATTTCTTCGAGGTACGGAACGGAACCTTGACCGAATATCACATGGCGATCGTGAATGGGAATCAGGACTCATGGACCTTTGGAGTGTACATGGACGGGGACAATTCCCTTCATGACAACATGGAACCGGATCTTGTGGAAATGCGAAGGGCTGGATCCGGAGGGGGGCTGCACATTCCGATACTGAAGGATGGGGAGCAGAGCAAGGATACCGTGGTCGTATACGTTATGAATGGGTACGATGTGATCCTTCCCATATATGTGGTGGATCAAAGCTGGGATCAGGAGGTGAATATGGGGGATCCCCAAACACTTGCAAAATGGCTGGAATGGTGTACATCAACATTCGATACCGGAGGAAATATTGCACTGGACCTGTGGGATCACGGGAATGGGGTGTGGGGAGCCTGCTGGGATTCCAATTCTGGCAATGATCTCCTAACGCTGGCGGATATCAGGGAAGCATTGGTGGAAGCGGGAGCGGAATCGGAGGGGAAGTCGGGGGTTGGATCGGAAGGGAGATCGGGAGCGGAATCGGAGGGGAGGTCGGAAACTGGACCCGAAAATGGATCGGGTGTAGGCAAAATCGAACTTCTGGGAAGTGATTCCTGCCTCATGCAGGTGCTTGAACTCTCTCATGAGGTGAAGGGATTGGCAAATTACTTCATTGCATCCCAGGAGGATGAGCCGAAGGACGGATGGGATTACGAACCCTTCCTCAAGGAGCTTTCCGGAAACCTGAGCTGGAACGGTGAAGAGCTGGGGAGATCCATCATCAAAGGGTATATCGCGGAATACGGGGAGGACGGAGATGAGACGCTCTCGGTGATCGATCTGAGTGCGGTACCGCACCTCGTATCGTCGATAACCAACCTATCCGATGAAGTGAGAGAGAATATGGAAGTCTGGGCCGATGAGATCCGGGCTGCACGTGAGGATACCCGTGAATTCAACTATTACTATGTGGACATCCTCGATTTTACCCGGAACCTCAAACAAAGAACGGACAACGACACCATTCTTGGACTGATAGAGGATGTAATCAGCAACTTCGAGGAAACGATCCTCCATGAGGAACATGGAGCCAAGCGGTACAACAGCAATGGCCTTTCCATGTACTTCCCGAAATCCGATTATGATTCTGATTACGATGATATCACGTTCAGGATCGATACGGGCTGGGGTGATTTTCTCCAGGAGTGGATACCCGTCACAGGTGGTCCTATTGACCATTTCGATCGGGTGCTTTTCTATCCGCGAGATGATGATTTATACCCTGGGAACGACACCATGCTGGTGAAGTTCAAACCCTTCACCGATCAGGCAAGCGAGGAGGTGATGGTCACCATTGACATAATCGATGATGAGAATGAACATATCATAACATCCGAAATCCTCTATTTTACGATCCATCAGCAGGATGCAAATTTCATTGATCACATTATTCACCTTGGGGAAAACGGAACTGCGGGGAACCATACCCTGCGCATTGGTCTGTACGATTCCCAGGGAAACCGGGATGATATGTGGACATCGGATCCTTTCTGGCTGCACCCATACAATATCGCACCCCCTCCCCCCACCCCCCCAAAGGTTAGTATCAATCCCGAATCCGGAAGGCCATTTCTGGTACATGAAGACGGTATTCTAGAATTGAAGGTAACGGTGTACGCGGGAATACCCACAACCTTTCAATGGGATCTCAATGGAGACGGCAGTGCCAATGTCAATACCTCGTCGAACAGTGTGAGCATTATGTTCCAGGTTCCGGGAAACCATGTTGTCTCTCTATTAGTCACCGATGACTGGAACCAGACAGCCGAGGATTCGGTCACTGTTGAAGTGAATGCCTACCCGCTCATTTCATCGGATTCCAATGACCACTTCTCCGGGCCAGGCAAGGTGAATATCCCCATATCGACATCAGACCCCGACGGTGACATAACGTTTTACGAGTGGGATAGGAATGGTGATGGAGATTTCGAAGAGGCCTCGGTATCGGCATTCCCATCCAATTTCCACTTTGATTCATCCGGGCATTACAATATCACCTTCAAAGTGACGGACTCCAAAGGAGCTTCCGCTCAAACCACCGTTCATGTGGAGATCAATGCTCCGCCGATAATAACATCCCTTGAATATCTTGAGGTCATGCAGGAGTTTGATCCCAGTGCCCTCGTTACATTTCAGGCAGATGCAATCGATCCGGATGGCAAGATCGTTTGCTACTCGTGGGACCTGGACGGAGATGGTGAAAATGATCGCGAGACCGAATTGAACTCTACGCAGATCGTCCTGGTCCCGGGAAAACATACTATTTCCCTCACTGTACGTGACGATCACGACCAGACCGCATCGAGATCTCTCTCCTTCTTCATCGAAAGGATTCCCGAGATCATCATCTCAACCTCGGAACCTATCCAGATCACGTCACATACCTTCACCCATTATGGAAATTCCCCCATGGAAATAATTCTGTCCGTAAATGGTTATCTCGATGAAACAGCAGGAACAGGGGAATTCCTGGTGACCATGGATGATGTGGTCCTCTATTCCCGTAATGTCACCTGCAGTGGTATGATCAACCTGAGCAGCACTCTGGAACTCACCGGCTCAACGGGAAGCCATGTTCTCCGCATTACACTTTCCAATGGCACCCTTCTTGCTTCCAGAGAATTGACCATTCAATTTGATCGTCAGATTGAATCTGAAAATAAGGACTCTCCCTCAGAGAATATCAACAACCACATTTTCTATCCTCTGGTGATTCTTCTTACTGCGATGGGATCTATGGTTATTCTTTTCCTCAGGAAGCGCGGGTGAGGAATGGAGCTGAAAGTCAAGTGAAGGATGAAGCTGGATGTCAGGCGAGGACTGGAGGTGAATGTCAAGTGACGAATGACGATTGAATTCACGAAAGAAAAACAAA
>CAZTGJ010000242.1:0-5224 GCA_964613025.1 uncultured Thermoplasmata archaeon
CTCTTCATATCTCAAGGGTGAAAATGGCCGCAACGCTTGTTGGCGGTAATACGGATACGAGTGGGATATCCCACCCCCCCATTTATATAGTAGTGGAAGTTACATTATCTACCATGCTTCACGGAAAGCATATGAATATCCGGTCATATTTGGGTGATTCACGAAAGTTATTCGGGATAGGACCAGCGTTTCTGGTTCTTCTTTCCCTGGCACTTTTCTTTGGATTCCAAAGGACTGATGAGCACGTCATTCTCTCGTCGGCACTGATTATCCCCCTCTATTCCTCCTTTTCAAAGGAAGCGATCCTTGAGAACATGAATCGCCGCCTCATCTTGAGTGTTATAAAGAAGCACGGAGGGATAACCTTTACCGAGATCAAGAATGAACTGGGACTGCAAAATGGTGTACTTGCCTACCATCTGTCACTTCTGGAAAAGAACCACTACATCAAATCTTTCTCTGATGGGAAGTTCAAGCGATTCTACTCAAAAGGTACTGTGATGACCGGCCTTACCTCCACCGAGGAACTCATTATGGCAATAATCGAATCAAACCCTAATATCTCACGGAGACGTATCGCACAGCTCATGGAGTATTCCCAGGGAACCGTAAACTCGACCATCCAGAAGCTCGTGAAAAAGGATCTCATCAATATGAAGAAGATCGGAAAACATTATGCTTATTATCCGAAAAACTGAGCATATGGTTACTCGAGGGCTTCAAGCGACTCCTGGTCTTTTCTCATTTTTCCGACACATACTTCCTCCCTCCCCACTTTCCCCTCCCTACTCATCTCCCCCCAACCTTCCCCCCTCCGCCTCTTTTATTTCTCGAATGAAGAATCTGCTTTTCTCACACAGGCAAGGCTGACCCCGACTTTATGATAATGCTCAACTTCCTGTATTTGGTAGTATCCCCATAAAGAAATCCTTAAATAACTAGTGCTTTGGTCCTCACCTGGTGAAATAATGACCCGTCTTGTTGAATGTGTTCCCAATTTCAGCGAAGGCAAGGACCGCGCAAAAATCGATGCAATCCTGGCTGAGATCACGTCGGTCAAGGGAGTGACTCTTTTAGACGCAGACCCAGGCGAGGCAACCCATCGAACCGTGGTGACCTTTGTTGGATCCCCTGGTGCAGCGAAGGAAGCCGCTTTTCTTGCGATAAAGAAGGCCCAAGAGCTCATAGACATGTCGGTTCATCAGGGAGAGCATCCCAGGATGGGCGCAACCGATGTCTGCCCCTTTATTCCGGTATCCGGGGTTTCCACAGAGGAATGTGTAGAACTGGCAAAGCAGGTGGGAGAGAGAGTGGGAAATGAACTTGGTATCCCGGTATATCTCTACGAGCATGCTGCCTCCGCACCCCATCGAAGGAACCTGGCGGACGTACGAAAGGGAGAGTACGAAGCGCTTGAGAAGAAACTGAGCGATCCAAATCTGAAGCCTGATTTCGGTCCAGACGAATTCACAGAAAGCGTTGCACGATCAGGTGCGACAGTGATCGGAGCACGGGAATTCCTTATCGCCTACAATGTAAATCTCAACACCTCTGACAAGAAGATTGCCACAAATATCGCTCTCACTATTAAGGAAGCGGGACGGAACAAACGGGGTCCGGACGGGAAGTTCGTCAGGGATGAGAATGGGGTCCCAATCAAGCAACCCGGGACCCTGAAATATGTCAAGGCCGTAGGATGGTTCATCGAGGAGTATCATCGTGCCCAGATCTCTATCAATCTCACCAATTACCATGTGACCCCGCTCCATGAGGTATACGAGGAATGCAGGCGTCAGGCTGAAGCCCTTGGTGCCATCGTAACAGGCAGCGAGGTGGTGGGTCTGATCCCAAGGGAGTCTATTCTCGATGCTGGCAGGTTCTACCTCAAGAAGATGAAGAAATCCACAGGGATTCCCGAAGAGGAGATTGTTCATACGGCCATCATCTCGATGGGGCTTTCAGAGGTCTCGGAATTCGATCCAATGAAAAAGATTATCGAATATGTGGTGGATGAGGAGGAGACCCCGCTCATTAATATGACGGTGAAGGATTTCGTAAATGAGGTTTCCATTGAATCCCCTGCTCCGGGAGGCGGGAGTGTGGCGGCCCTTTCCGGTTCGCTTGGTGCGGCATTGAGCAGTATGGTCTGCAATCTCACTTGTGGAAAGCGAAAGATTGATCCAGAGCTCAAGAAGGAGCTCATCTCCGTCGCGGAGCAGGCTCAGGAGCTCCAAAAAAGGCTGTTGCTGGCAGTGGACCGGGATACGTCGGCTTTCAACAGTGTCATCCGGGCAATGAGGCTGCCCAAGGGAAGTGAGGAGGAGAAAAAAATCCGGGATGAGGCTATCCAGCAGGGGTACAAGGATGCGGCCGAAGTCCCTCTTGTCACTGCAGAGGACTGCATGAAGCTCTTTCCCATTTCCGGATTTGTGGTGGGAAATGGGAATCCTGCTTCAGTTACGGATTCTGCTGTGTCAGCGATCATGGCCTATGCAGGGTTAGTTGGAGCCATTCTCAACGTCCGGATCAATCTCGGATCCATCACCGATAACGAATACCGGAAGACCATGGAGGATTCACTGACAAAGTTAGAGCAGAGTGGTAAAGTTGAGCTGGAGAACGTGCTTGATCTGGCCACCACCGTCATTCGATCCCAGGTGGAATGATCTTCGAGAGATTTTCTTTCACGGGAAATCGGGTAAGCTCTAAGCCATTCGAGGCCGCCGTCACGCGATCAGGGGGTATCCAGATCCTCAACCTCGGTGGAGAGCTTCTTCAGTGCAGAGAGGACCTTCTTGGTATTTTGACCATCGGAGACCATGACGGCGATCAGCGCGGATTCACCGGCCCCTATAATAAATAAATTGGATTTCGTTGAAATGATCTCTATGTGATCGGGAGTATGTTCTTCGATCGTATAGAATGCTGTCTCACCAGCCCCATACATGGTTGCGCACATTGCTGCAAAGGTTTCTTTCACATCCTCCTCCAGTCCAATGCTTGTCAGATAGGACCCCTCCCTGCTGACTATGAGCTTTATCTTTTCTCCTGGAATGATAAAGTCCATGAGAATCCTTTTCAACTCCTTCGTTTCGAGCACCATGTGAATTATCCCTCACGTAGATGATAGTTGGATAAGATATGATTAACGTGTGAATAACGATTGAATAATGTGTGTAAGTGGCGTATATCGCATATATAATTTACATTGCTACTATTGTGTGCAATTATGTATTATTTATGAAAACCATTGTATTTCACAATATGATCTGGTTGGTCGAAGTTTCATTCTCTGCACTTCCGAGTTCATATCCTGCGTTTCCGAGCAATGGCTGCCAGGGAAACCCCAACCAGAAAAACAGGACCAATAAAGCCCGATATGAACTCATCAGAATTCCCTGATTCACCCGGGCTCTCAGAATCCCCAGTGACCAACACCGAAATGCTGGTTTCATTAGTGAACGTTCCATCGTTTGCATGAATTGTGGCAGTATGATTTCCAGGAACAAGATCAATCGTTCCATTCACGGAAAAGCTGCCCTTAGAGGTCGTAGAACCCGAGAAAGTTCGATCAAGGATCCGGACCTCTATGTCGATCCCTGAAGCAGGTCGGCCTGTATCATATGTTGCATACCCTTGGAACAGGAGTGTTCGTTCTCCTTCCTGAACCTCGGGAACCGGCTCAGCGTTCAGAATGAGATATTCCGGGTCTGTGGAATGGAAACACCAGATCTTGCTGTTGTCCGATGCGGCAAAAAGTGTGGCTTCTCCCAGACCCGGTGATGAAAGGGCATATTCTTCGAGAGCAGAGGACCATATGATATTTCCCTGGAGATCAGCCGAGATAAGCTCTCCGTTGTTTGAATTCTCAATGAAGAAGATCTGATGGTCAGAGATCGAGGGGGATGACTCGACCGGGCTCTGGGTTTCGATGCTGAAATCGAGAGAACCATCCTCATGGAAAGCATGAAGTCCAGTCTCCGACCCCACATAGACCTTTCCATTGGAGAACGCAGGAGTCGAAATGGATCTTCCTATGTGGTTCTCCCAGTTCTGAACTCCCTGGGATGAAAGGGATCTCAGCATTCCATCCTCGGAGGAGAAGTAAATTGTACCCGTGTCGGTAACGCATGCCGAGGATCTGATCGAATCCTCCGTTTCATAGCTCCACACCTCCGCCCCCTCCCTCACCCCGAAAAGAGTGCCGTCGTCATTTCCGATAATCACCAGATCTCCATAGACCGCAGGACTGGAAAAGTAAATGGTAGCACCGGTGTCAAAGCTCCAGATGGTGTTCCCGGTTCCTAACTCCAGATTGTAGAGTGTTCCATCTCCGGTTCCCACATAGAGATCTCCCGAGGGCTCATCAAAGGCAGGTGACGAGGTGATACCATCTGATGACTCGTCAAGGGGTCGTTGCCAGAGAATGCTTCCGTCGTCCTCGACCAGGCAGTAGAAAACTCCGCTTGAGGAGCCGAAATATAATCTCCCCTTGGCGAACACCGGTGTGGACAGTTGGTAGGTCTTTCCCGGGATCGTTGTTTCCCAGATGGTATCCCCGGTCTCGGCATCCAGACAGTGAACGGTGGAGTCGGCACCAGCATCCCCTGCTGAAATCACGAACACTCGATCACCTACCATGATCGGGGATGTGTCGATGTAGCCATTCCCGAGTTCCCGCTCCCAAAGGAGATCACCGGCAATGTAATCGGTGTCGCTGTATCCGGTGCGGGCGGGGTCTCCATGGAATGTATCCCATTCAGCCTGACCCGGACTTGGAAAGGCAAGTACAAGACATATGATCAGCAATAACGTGAGCGAGATGTAGATATTTCGGATTTCCATTGTGATGACATGCTACTATCAGGATATATGGATTGTGGATGGAATGGAGAGTTGTGTTATCCTGTGATGGAATGGAGAGTTCATTCCCCTGTGATGCCCCTTCCTACACCTACGTACGCCTGCCTGCTCCTCCCTCCTCAATTATTCCTTTCTTCCTATCCACCTCCCCCACCTGCCCCTCTCCTCCATTTTTCCTATCCTCTTTCTTACATCACCCTAATGCTCAATCTAATGCTCAATCCATCCACCTGCCCCACCCGCCCCCCCTGATTCTTAAATCAAAATCACAGAATCATTAAAACGTTTATGTTATGAATTAAATTTATATTTTAGGTTGTAGAAGCACTGCAAGATTACAATTGGTGGAACACTGGGGTGA
>CAZTGJ010000243.1:0-5188 GCA_964613025.1 uncultured Thermoplasmata archaeon
ATGTGTACTTTCCAGTGTAGGAGGGCTTCAGATCACTGAACTCTTACCTTTCACCAAAAGGTATATAAACTCCAATCATTTTTCCTTCTTCACCCAAAGTGCCCACACTAAAAAAACAGGGCACCAGCAATACGGGGTGATATCTATGTCTGAGCTAACAAAACGAGACATCAGGAATTGGATACATTGGCCTGAAAGAAAGATGCAGGCCCGCTTGAACGGAACAACCTATCCGAAACAAAACATCAGCTGGCAGCCCGCAGCCGGAATGTCGTCTTTTTCGTACCGAGATCAGAATCTGGGTAGCCATGGGAGTGTAATGGGATAGGAAAGGTGATGCCAATGTTCGACACAGTTCTTTCACAGGAGTGTGTACTCTCTCCCGAGTTCACACCTTTCCAGCAGTTTACCCACGGCCCCCGTGCCGTCCCCCAGGTACCTGCGAACAACATTCCCTCCAATGTTCAGATCCTCGATGGATCCAATCTGGAGGATGCCTTCACCAGACTTCTCACTAGCCTGCGGAACACCGAAGGAAACGCTCTGATAATCGATGCCCTCTCGGTGACCAATCCTCACCAGATCGTGCAGATGTGCAAACGTCAGGGACTCGATTACCGCGACTACCTCGACAGGATCCTCATCGAGCGTCCTTTCACTGCCTATCAGATGACCTCGGTGATCGGGGAGCTTCTTCCCAAATGGATCAAGGAGGACAATATCAGGGTGATCATGGGAGTGGGACTTTTCTCCCTGCTTCAGGACCCGGACCTCAGCGACCTCTACCGCCAATGGGGAAAGGGACTGATCATGCGGAGGCTCAAGGTGGCAACCCACCACTTCGGCCTCACCACCCTCCTCCTGCCCATCCACGGGAAGAGTCACCTCTACTACCAGAACTCCCCGAGAGCCGGCAGGTAAACAAAACGTTGGCACGCGGAGGACACGGATGGAATGGCTTTGGCAGACAACGTGCTGTCGTTCCTGGCAACCGATGTTGGCAGGACGGCCGCTTATGGAGGATCTATATGAGGATGGGCGATATCATGGCTGGTTTGGAGTGCCTTTTTTTCCCTCTACATTGCGTTCGGATATCCTTTCAGGCCATACAGTTCATCTTCAGGCGATCCACATGAATCTGCCTCAGCGAGGGCTTGCCCTCAACCGGAGCTGCAACACGTTGTAACTCACTATCCGGCTCATCGATATTCGTCGATCGCAGTGACAACAAGTTGTCACTTGAAATCCGCGTGCTGACCAAATGGTGGTGAAATCCTATGGGGAAGACGGTTCCCACCTACCGCAACCAGCTTGAGATGGAGATCCGGGAGCTTCTTCCGTTCCGCAGGGCGCTTTGCCAGGGGGAGAAGGTTCTCTTCGACACTCTGGTAGGCTATGCCAGGACACATGCCGCAGAGGGGAGCTTCACTGCACATTCGGACCCTCTGGTTCCCTTCTTTCTGAGCATCCTTCTTGAACAGGAGCGGAAGATCCGTGAACTGGAAAAGACCCTGGAGGAGTCGCTGGAGGACATGAAGCAATGACCGGGAGTAATGCCAGGGAATGGAATGTGAGAATGAGTGGAAGGGGGAAGGTGTAGAAGTGATCCCTGGAGGGTGGAATGAATGGAAGGGTGGGTGAAAGAATGGGAGAACGCAGAGGTAATGGAGGGATGATATAATGAAGGGATGGGCAGATGAGCAGAAGTGAGAATGAAGGAATGGGAGGAAAAGGGACTGAAGGAATGAGAGAATGAAAGGATGGCTCCTCAACGTTGATCCCGTACGGGGAAAGCCCGAGGTGAGGCTCTGGATCAAGACCGCCACCGGAATGCGGTGCATCCGCAGGGAGTTCCGACCGGTGTGGTATGTCCGGGCCAGGGACGGTGACTACCGGGACCTCAGGCTCAAGCTCAGGGAGGTGAACGACTGCAGCTTCGGGATGACCGAGATGAAGCTCTTCGCGGGAGGAGAGCGAATGAAACCGCTCATGAAGGTGACCATGGATACCTGTTCATCTTCCATTCCCAGAGTGGACTCCCTTGAAACCTTTCTCGGTATCGAACGCTACGATTTCTACAATGTGGACATCGATGCCGCCCGTCAGTACATGGTGATGAACCGGCTCTTTCCCTTCGCCAGGGTGGAGGTCACAGGAAACCGCGTGGAGGTAAGGGACAATCCCTACTCCCTTCACTACCCGATCCCGGAACTGAGGACGGTGAATCTTTCTGTGAGCGTCAGGACCGATGCTGCCTTTCCATCCCTCTCCGACCCCATAGATCACGTGGTGCTGGAGGAAAAGCGGATCGTTCAGCAGAATATGAAAGAGGCAGAGAATCTGGAGATGACGGGGAAGGGCGCAGGGGGAAAGGATGTGGTGAACAGCCTCAACAGAGGAGAGCACAGGAAGTCGATCCTGGCAGGCGGAAGGGCTGACGCAGAAAGCATAGGAATGAGGGGACGGGAACCGGTCACTACAGGTAGGGGTGGGGCAGCCAATGCTGGGGTGAATGGAGCGGATGATGCACGGGGTAGGGTGGGGGGAAATGGTGCAGGGGGCAAAGGCGTAGGAAGAAAAGGGGCTGAAAGCACAGAGAAAAAAATGATGAGGAGAAAAGGAGTGGCCATGGAGATGGAGGATTCCCTGGATGAGTACGGCAGGGTGAGGAGGAAAGTGATCCATGGAGATGAGAAGCGCATCCTCTCGCGGCTCCAGTGGGAGGTGCGGAATGCGGACCTTATCCTTACCAGCGGAGGGGACTCCTTCGACCTTCCCTACCTTCACACCCGGGCTATGAAGAACGATATGAGCTTCAGCCTCGGGCGGGAGGGACACCGGATCTCGGGAAAGAAGGGAAGCTACTTCAGCTACGGCAGGATACTCTACCGTCCCGATTTCTGGCTGCTCAAGGGCCGCTTCCATCTGGACGTTACCAATGCTTTCCTCTATGCCGAGGGAGGGATCGAGGGGTGCATCGACCTCACCCGGATGTCCTGCATCGCCTTCCAGACTCTGGCCAGGGTTTCCCCGGGGACTGCCATTAATGCTATGGAGGTGCATTGGGCACTGCGGAACGGCTACCCGATCCCCTTCCGCAAGAACATCCCTGAATCCCCGAAAAGCCTGAAGCAGCTCGTCAAGGCTGATCGGGGCGGGCACATCTTCAACCCGGTAGTGGGAGTCCACGAGGAGGTGGTTGAACTGGACTTCTTCTCCATGTTCCCCATGATCATGGTACGCTACAATATCAGCCCGGAGACCCTGAAGTGCAGTTGCTGTTGCGGGAAAGAGGAGCGAATTCAGATCCCGGGACTGCCCTACTATTTCTGTGGTAAACGGACGGGTATGATCCCCCAGGTCATATGGCCGATCCTCAAGCGGCGGATGCACCTGAAGAAGCTCACCCGTTACAGGGAGGACGGCTATGCGAAACGGTCCAATGCCCTGAAATGGCTGTTGGTGACCTCCTTCGGATATACCGGCTACCGGAATGCACGGTTTGGACAGATCGAATGTCACGAGAGCATCAATGCCGTGGATCGGGAGCTTCTCGTTCTGAGTACCGAGATGGCGCAGGAACACGGGTTCCGGGTGCTCCACGGCATCGTGGATTCACTCTGGCTGAAAGCGTCGGATGAGGCACAGAGGAAGAATGAGACATTGCATGGTGGTGGAGCGCTACAGAATGGTGTGCCTTCACTGAATGACAAGACTCAGCAGAATGATGAGCTCATGCACAGGACCGAAGAGCTGCGATCAGCGATCGAGAAAAAGATCGATATTCCCCTGAAGCTGGAGGGGGTCTTCGACTGGATCGTCTTTCTCCCCAACCGTACCACCGGAGTGGGAGCACTGAACCGTTACTACGGTAAATACTCGACAGGGGAGATCAAGGTACGGGGGATCGAGCTGCGTATGCATGACACTCCTGACTATTTCAGACAGCTCCAGACCGCAATGCTCGATGTGCTGAAGGAAGCCGGTGACAGGAGGGAGTTCATGGCCCTGCTTCCACGGGCGGTGAAGGTGCTGGTGGGATTCGCTGTTGTGCTATTGCGGGGTGAGGTGGATCCCTGGGATCTGGTGTTTCACAAGCGGACATCCCGGAATCTTGATGAGTATGCGGTGTTCAACGAGCAGGTGGCAGCCCTTCAGCAGCTTGAAGAACACGGGGTGAAGAAAAACGCGGGGCAGGGGGTGGACTACATCATTCTGGACCGGGAGTCGAAGATCGCCTCAGGGAAGGTGCGGGTGTGGGAGCTCATGCGGGGGGACGAGAAGTACGACAGGAAGGTATACTACCGGTACCTTCTGCGGTGTGGGGAGAGCCTGCTGATGCCGGTGGGGTATGATCAGGAGGCGCTGGACAGGGCGGTGAAAACGAGGAAGTGGGGTTTCTGATTGCTGAATTAAGGGAGGGAGAATTTTGAAGAAAAGGGATTTATATTGGAGCACTACTGAATTTTGAGATATAATGAAATGGTATATGCTAACTATCGTAACTCCGGATTTCTTTGAGGAGGGATGATGATATGACTGACCCCATTGTTGAAGAAGTGAGAAAGATCCGATATGAAATGGAAAAAAGGGCGGGTCATGATATCGACTGTTGCGTAAAAATGATCCGTGATGGGGAAAAAGCACGATATTGTGCGAAAAAAGAGAAGACCAATGAGTAAGATACTGAGGTTAAATACCTAAAGATTCCTTTACTTCCTCGATAGAGAGAGTTTTGTCATCCGGATCGGTCAGCCGCTGGAGTGCACTATATAGGTCTGCATATTCTGAAGCATTTTCGAAGGTGTACGGCTCCGGGATCTCCCTTCCGTCCTTTTTTGCTGCTTCTATCCAGAGCTCAATGGCGATTTTGACTTCCTCCAGTGCCTTTTCCTCTGAGATACCAAAAGCAGAACATCCAGGGAGCTCAGGGACTACGGCAATGAACCCTTCATCTTCCTCGCTGAAAAAGATCTCGATTGTGTATTTATTCGTCATGTTCTTCCTCCCGAATGGAATATTTCTCGATGATCTTAAGGAATTGCTTTACCTGATATGGTTTTACCTTCCCATTGACATTCTGAAGATTCAATATTTCCGATACTCCTTGTTTTATATAAACTCTGTGGCTACCCGTAAGAGTTCAGCCATGTGAAGTAAGTGCGATTTTCATTCCCTGAGTGATGAA
>CAZTGJ010000244.1:0-5179 GCA_964613025.1 uncultured Thermoplasmata archaeon
ATCTATGGAGTTTTAGAGTTACAAAAATAGGTCATTTTAGCTGTTACATGACACAATATCTTTATCAATATCTTTTTCAATATCTTAATCAATCTGTTATCGATTTCTTCTTCCTTCACTTCCCCCCCCTGCAATTATCACCATTTTCTCTTGGAAATCCATATATAAACTCGTACGAATTCTGGAAAATCATTAAATCTCAGTTTCATTGATTGAACCATATGGCAGAATTTCGGATACAGGTTCGGAACCTGAATGTAAGCCTGGATGGGAAGCCAATTCTCAGGGATATCTCCGTGGATGTCAGGAAAGGAGAGATCTTTACCATCATTGGCCCGTCAGGTGCTGGCAAATCTATCTTTCTCAGATCACTTAATCGTCTCCTTGAACCAGAATCCGGGGATATTTTGCTGGACGGCACTTCCATTTTTTCCATGGACCCGCGACTGGTACGAAAGAAGGTGGGCATGGTATTTCAGATACCCATCATGTTTTATGGCACGGTGGAGGACAACATTCTTACCGGTCCGCGGATCTGGGGTGAATATCATTCTGCATCTGGTGTGGGTGGGTGGCCGGGGGAACAAGGGGGGGGAGGAAGCAGGAAGTCAATAGATCAGACGCAGGATACTGACCCGGCTGTGAAAAATCCAGGGGGGATGATCGAGGATATTCTGCAATCCGTTGATCTGCCTCTCTACTATGGAAAGAGGGATGGAGCGAAACTATCGGTAGGCGAGCAGCAGCGGGTGTGCATCGGCAGAGCCGTGGCGAATGATCCGGAAGTGATCCTTATGGATGAACCCACTGCTTCCCTGGACCCTGATGCCACACTGAAGATCGAAACATTGATCCGAAAACTGAACCGGGATTTGGGTCTGACCGTGGTCATCGTTACTCACGATATGAAGCAGGCAAAGAGGATAGGTGATACAACACTGCTCCTGGAGGAGGGGCGGGTGAAGCAGGTGGGGCCGACCTCGTCTCACTTTTCCGATGATGATGCTCAGGTTCAAACCCGTCAGATCCCCCAGGATTCCAGGGTATCAGGAGGGATTTTAAATGGTTGATTATTTCGATACCATCATGGATTATTCTGAAAGCATTATCCGGATAACAGCAACCGCAGTACTGATCATCGCCCTGATGGCCATCTCCAGGAAGCGTCATCTGAGGATCGAAGGAATCCTGGCTTCATCCGCATTACGTGGATTCGTTCAACTCCTGCTTATGGCCTCCATCATCCTCGTGATCTTCGAGATGGATAATCTCCTTATCACTGCCGTTGCCCTTATGGGAATGATCGTAATCGCTTCCCATGTTTCCTCCAAACGATCAGAAGGTTTGCCGGACAATCTCATTATCTCCTTTCTGAGCATCCTCACCGGCTCACTCATTATCATCATCTCCATGACCCTCGTCGGTGCTCTCCCTCTGGAATCCCGCTATCTCATTCCACTGGGCGGTATGGTCATCGGGAACAGTATGAACACCACCTCCCTGGCCATGGATCGGCTGAAAGGAGAGATCAAGAGCAGTACAATGAGGATCGAAGCCTATCTTGCAATGGGATCCACCCCCGAAGCAGCCATCAGTGAATGTGTTCATCAGAGTGTCCGATCCTCCCTCATTCCAAACATCGATGGCATAAGTACACTCGGAATCATCTGGATCCCTGGTCTCATGTCCGGGATGCTCATTTCGGGATCCGATCCCTATGTGGCAGCAGCTTTCCAGATCACCATCAGCGTCATGATCCTGGGTGCCTGTATGATCTCCGCACTAACCAGTACATTCCTCATGTCAACGCGGGTATTCACGGATGCCGCCCAGTTAATACGGTTGGAATAATTATACAAATGAAAAAACTTCGAATTCGGGATTCAGTGAAAATCCATATTCATATCAATGCTGACATCCATATTCGTATCCATACTGCATCCCCATTCACATTCATACTGCATCCCCATTCACATTCATACTGCACCCACTTTCACATTCATACTGCATCCATATTCGTATCCATACTGCACCCACTTTCACATTCATACTGCATCCCCATTCATTTCGATTCAGACATCAATATTCACAAGGGGATACACATCATAGGCCATCTCCTCGTAAGGATGAACTTCCTTTACTTTTCTGATGACCTCTTTTACAATTCTTTTCGGACACACCGTCTCGATCCGTTCCTCCTCCACGTCCTCGATCTTATCATGGGTTCCAATGTGGGGATTTGTTCCCTCCCCCGGCCTGAACCTTCCGATCCCCCGCTGACTGAATGAACAGAAATCGTAGTTCCCGATGTGGCCTGCCCCCTCCTCCCCCAACACCTGTCGTACGGCGTCGGCATCTTCAACCGGAACATAGATCACAATTTTCACCAATTCTTCCATTTGTCTCACCCTCCCCTCTCACTTCCATAACCTTCAACTTTCTCATCCATCTTCCTTGCCTCCCACTTCCATAACCTTCAACTTTCTCATCCATCTTCCTTGCCTTTCACTTCCATAGCCTTCAACTCTCCCATCCATCACCATCACCCCTCACTTCCAAAATTTACAAGCCTTACTTCCAACACCTTCAGCCATCACTTCACAAGCTTCAATAACTGTTTGAACTCGGGATTCGCTGCCTGATACTGTATCTCGTAAAGCGCTGTTTCTGCCGAGCTCATGACAGCCCCTGCTTCCTTCATCTTGCCGATTCCGATCCAGTGGTTCAACTCCTTTCTTGACGAGATGGCATCACTGATGACATGGACCGCATATCCTCTGTTTAGTGCATCATGAACAGTCTGGCTTACACAGATATGACTCTCGATACCCATGATGATCAGAGTCTGTGTTCCACTGTTCTGCAATTCCTCAGCAAATTTCTCCGACCCGAATGCGCTGAACACAACCTTATCGTAGGGTTCGACACCCGGGAGCAGCTCCTCGATCTCAGGAACAGTACCGCCAAGCCCTTTGGGATAGTGCTCTGTATAAAAGACAGGGATATCGTAAATCCCTACAGCCTGTATCATCAATCGTGCATTTTCCCGGACTTCGTCCCATTTCCATACCATGGGGGCCAGCTTCTCTTGAAAATCAATGATGACCAGGGCTGCATCATCCCGTGTGAGAATTGCGGAGTGGGTCATAGTCTCACCATAAACTCTTTCTTTTTATTAGTTTTGAACCGGATCCTCCAATAATGGATGAGAAAATTGTCATCCATTCTTGTGTTCGGCCTTGAGCTGTCGTTTCAGCTCACCCACCTGTTTTTTGTTTTTCTTCAGCTCATTCTTCTTTGTCTTAATTTCCTTCTGAAGCGTTTTTTTCTGGTCCTTGAGGATCTTCAATCGTTTCCTCAGTTCCTGTTCCATCGTCTTTGCCACACTATCACGTCCAGATCGAATTGATAATAAGAGCACGAGTGCATTGCAGCATTCATCAAGCACTATATGTCAGATGAGCTTAACTCATGAATGGTTACGAGGGAATTTGGAATTGGAAGTTACTTCTTTTTTTCTTTCCGCTTTTTCTTGAATTCCTTCATATTCTTTTGTTTTTGTTTCTTCTGGAGTTTCTCTTCCATCTTCTTCCTTTTTGCTTCTTCCTTGAGCTTCTTTTTCATATCCTTGGGAGAGAGCGAGGGTCCGGGAACCGGTGCGGGAGCCCTTATAGGTTCGGGATGCACTTCGACGGTTTTCTCATCCCCGCCTGCCCCTTCATCCACAACGGGTTCGACTTCAGCAGTCACTTCAACAGCATCTCCATCATCACCACCAATCTCGGCGCTGACCTCAACCTCCACAACAACAGGTTCGACTTCAGTCGCCTCCCCGGATTCTCCCTCACCCACTTTCTCAGGTTCTGCTTCAGCTTCAACCGAGAGTGGTGGCGGAGTCTCATCCTTCGTTTCCCCTGCTTCACTCATCTCGGGACCCGGGATGGTTTCAGGTTCAGGCGCAGCCTCAGCTTTTTCCCCTTCATCCACTTTCTCAGGCTTCTCTGCAATTTTTTCTCCTTCATCCTTCACACCATCAGCATCAGGACCCTCCGGTTCAGGAATCGTTTCAGGTTCTACCTTCTCTACCTCATCAACCTTTTCAGGTTCGGCTGCAACCTTTTCTCCTTCATCCACCTTCTCGGGCTCTGCTTCAGCTTTCACCGGGAGCGGTGGTGTGACCTCATCCTTCACCTCTTCAATTTTCGTACTCTCAGGTTCCGGAATGGTTTCAGGCTCAACCTTTTTCCCTGCTAGTTCTTTCTCAGGTTCGGGCTCAGCCTTCTTTCCCTCATCCACTTTCCCGGGTTCTTTTTCAGCTTCCACGGGGACCGGAGAAGTGACCTCATCCTTGACTTCTTCTCCAGCAGCATCCTCCGGTTCGGGAGTCACCTCGACTGGTTTCTCCCCTTCGTCAGATCCTTCCTCATGGACATGATCGTGATCTTCTCCTTCTTCAGGTTCCTCGGAGCCTTCGGTATCCCAGTCCTCGGCGTCTCCCCAGTCATCTCCCCAATCACCTTCGTCCTCATCGAAATCGGCCTCCCCTTCTACCTCAGAGGGGGTTTCCCAATCGTCCTCTTCCTCCACCACCTGGATGATATCCGCTCCTTCATCATCGATGGGTACAATGTCTATAGGGATCACATCATCCACCGATCTTGAGACAGGCCGTTCTACTACTGTTTCAACCATGCTGAAGCTGGCAATTTCTTTTTCGATCTGCTTCTCTTCTTTTCTTCCGGGTGCCGTTGCATAGACAGGACAGACCATTGCCACATCATGATTGATCTTGAAACAGATCGAGCAGAAAACGTCACCCGGTATGATCGGGCAGGGCACTTCAGGGAGATCGTCAAGGAACTCCGGAAGCGTGATAATGGGTTCTGCGGTTTTTTTCTTGGATGATCTTTTTGATGATGAATGTTTCTTGGGAGCAGCCATTGTTACACCACGTTCACAAGTATCTCATGTGGACTTAGAATCTTATTTATAAATATTTGGTCTCTCCAATCATGGATTTCAATAATGTTCCGGATGATTTGTGGATCAGGGAATCCTTCAGTCGGATTCTTTGATTTCCCTACTTTAGATATTTTTCAAAGGTATATAACATTTTTCAAAGATACAGTAGTTCCGAACGAGTTGAGTTCCGAGTGAGAAAATCACTTCGAAGATCATA
>CAZTGJ010000245.1:0-5172 GCA_964613025.1 uncultured Thermoplasmata archaeon
GTTTGAATTAGACCCTTGAAAGAGAGAAGTTGTCGCCGAAGGCGACTTTCTTGATCCGGTGTTGGAAGTGAAACATCAGGTATCGGTTTTCGTGTCATTTCTCCTCCTCCCCCTTGCCTATCTCCTCTGTTTCGGCGGAAATGGCAGCACCCCGCGTCAGATCCTCTCCTCCCTTGGAGGCATTGATAAAGGATTTCTGGAGGGAATTCTCCTCTATCTGGTCTTCACATTCTATGTGTTCATCTACTTTCTCATGGACCCTGATTTTTTCGATCGCTATGAAAAAGCCGGATTTGCCCTCCTTGTCTCTCTCATGTTCACATCTCTCAATGTGATGCCTTTGGATTTTTTCACAAAACGATTCATCCAGTTCCCGCTGAGCAAATCTTACGGTTCAAGAGTCGCCATTTTCCTTCAGACACTGATATGGCTCGGAGCACATTATCCCGAATCCCTCTGGCTCAACGAACTCATGGGTGATGTGGGGGTGTGGGTCTTTCTCGCGTTCACCGGGATTATATCTGGTATTTCATACGAACGGACAAAAAATGTCATCGGTCTGATGGCAGGACATGTCCTTATCAATGCTTGCGTTCTCATCATGGCGAATACGTAGGAATAGAGCTCACAATTGATCTGTATCCGATCCTCAGGTTCGCTCATCCACCTCTGCCCCTTTCCCCTCGGGCTTTCCATCAGGTTCAATCGGGGTATGATCATCCCGGGCATTCACGCTATCGGAATGGACATTCTCGTCATTCCAGTCACTATCATCGTGTCCCTCACTGCTACCGAAGTCGATCCAGAACTGGTCATTCATCCTTCGTTTTCTTTGGGCCACTACTGCCACCAACCCAATTACCACCAATCCCATGGCAAGGATACCGGCAAATGCATTTCCATTCACCCCGAGGATATCGAATTCGTCCTCAGATGAATCCTCCTCACCGCTGACCACAAAGACCGTAAGTGATACCTCGCTCGAGTAATCCTCCCCATCGAAAGACCTTACCGTGATCACATGTTGGGTTTCGGAAATATCCCGTGTATCCCACTCGAAACTCCAGAATCTCGTACCCTGCACCGTGACCCAATCGACTCCATCCAGGGAAAGTTCCACATATTTCACATCCCCATCCTCATCCGAAGCTGTTCCCGAGATGATCGCGATCCCTGTCACCTCCTCATTATTCACAGGATTTCTCACCTTCACATCGGGGTGGAGGTTCTCGATCTCCGGAGGAATGTACTCTTCCACAATAAGCTCCTCGGAAACCTCAGGGCTCCAGAAGCCGTAATTGTCCTTGACCTTTAGCGAGATGATGTGGGTTCCCGGTGAGAGCCCATAATATGAGAACTCGTTATCCCTTCCTGCGTTCAATTCACCCAGGATGCTCGATTCCCAGACATATTCCTTGATGGTTCCCTCGTCCACCCCCTCTCCGGAGAAGAATATCGTGTCCGTGTCATACGCTGGTGAGGGTGTAATGGTATGGATAATTGCAGTGGGTCCGCTGTTCACCTTGACGTATTTTGAATCCGGCTCGCTCCAGCTATCCCCATCATCCCTGACAGTGAGCGTGATCGTGTGGATTCCCTGTGAGAGTGTCATACTGAAGGATTCACTGGTCCCGCTGTAGAGTTCACCATCGATGTCCGAGGTCCATGCATACTCGATGATATCGCCATCAGGATCCGTCGATCCTTCGGCATTGAATAAAATGACATTTTCGGAATCGTAAACAGGCTCTTCAGATGGTTCAGCAATCGTTGCAGTGGGAGCCCGATTCTCGTTCTCCTCCATGGAAACATCAATCCTGACCGCCAAGGATCGTGTAATGTAGGGGTCCGATACCTCGAGAGTAATAGTATGCTCCCCGATGCTCAGGGATGCTGAGAATGCAGCTTCACTTCCTTCATAGAGCAGACCATCCATATCCGAGGTCCACCGATAGTAGAGTTCATCATCATCTTCATCGGAGCTGGACGAAGCATCGAACTGGATCTCATCCTCTTCTTCCTCCATAACGTACGTGTGGTCGTCCTGTGGGGTATCAATGACCGCCTCAGGCGGAGTATCCACGAATATCCTTACAGAGGTCTGATCCGACGCCCCTTCATTGTCCTTCACCTCGAGGGTGATGATATGGTCACCTCCTTCCTCGATAAACCGGACCAATCCGGATTCCGAGCTTTCGGGATTGAGCTCACCTGAAATATCCGAGGTCCAGTAATAGGACTGGATCTCTCCATCCGGATCCCGGGATCCGCTCCCATCGAACACGATCTCCTGATCCGTAAAATACACCTCTCCTTCCCCGGGGTCGGATATTCGGGCTTCCGGAAGTAAATTCTTACCCTCTTCAACGATCTCCGCAATCAGGGAGTCGGTGGTTTGATCATCGTCATCATCTGTGGTCCTGAAGACTACAGTATACTGACCGGGATCCTCGAAGATATGTGTTGTTTCGCCATTATCCCCATCGGACCAATCATAGTTCCCGTCCCCGTCGAAATCCCATTCGTACAAAACAACCGTCCCGTCCTTGTCCGATCCCGTTCCCTGGAATTCGATTTCCTCCCCTTCAACAGCCGATATATCCTCACCGGCGTCAGCAGAAGGTGCTCGATTCGATACGGTTATTTCAATCTCGTCGGAGTATTGACCGCTTTCGGCCCCTTCCGCATCCTTCACCCGGAGGGTCACGGAATAGTTCCCATCATCCTCATACCGATGGTTCACTGTTCCATCCCTGACCCAATCCGTTTCCTGACCGTCCCCGAAATCGAACCGGTATTCTTCGATCTCACCCTCCTTATCAGATGAATCAAGACCAGTGAATTCAATATCGTTGAGCGTCAATGATTCGGTCACATTGGCATCGAGGACTGCATGGGGGAGATGGTTTACAACAATGCTCGTCATCTGCTGGTTATTGGAAAGGTCCGAATCCCCAGGCTGAACACTCTCCACGGATATGGTGAAGTTCCAGGGTCCTCCGGAAACCAGATCGATGGTAACAGAATGCTCCACTGTTGCCCCTGATCCCATGGAATCCGTCAGGGTGGTGTGGATGGCTCCGGAGTCCGAATCCTTCACAAAAAGGGTATAGCTGTCTACATCGTTCCCCTCGAGTTCTTCTAAGCCGATGGTCATTCTGAGCTCATCCCCTTCATCGTACCTCTCCTTCCCGGCTTCGGAATTTACCAGGGCCACATCAGTGATTGCAATGTCACAGCTTCCCTTTGCTAAAAGGACAGCCTGATAGGCATCAACGATGCCATATCCGAAGTTGGTGCTGTATTTGTCACTGAGTTCTGGATCGTACACACTGCCACGTGCCTCGGATGATTCGTGAAGGATTTCCTTCACCTCCGCAGGAGTGAGGTCAGGATTCGCTTCAAGCATGAGAGCCACTACACCCGAGATATGGGGCGTGGCCATGGATGTTCCGGACATGCCGACGAATGCAGCCCCAGAATCGGCCCGTGGAGCCATGATGTTCGACCCCGGAGCAACCAGATCGGGCTTGAGTTCGTCATACCGGTCCCCGTCGCCGTCGCTGTTTCTGGGGCCTTTGTTGGAATATCCGGCAACTGAATCATCGCCCCTGGTTACTGTATTCTTATCATCCGTTGCCCCCACGGTGATGACTTTATCGGCTGCCGCCGGGGGCGTAATGTATCCGGAATTACCATTGTTTCCGGCAGCAACCACTACGATCATCCCGGCATCGACACATTGGTTAGCTGTCTGGGACATGCTGTCCGAGCCGTCGGATTCAGCCTGAGTTCCGAGGCTCATGCTCATGATCTGGATCCCATCGGTCTCCGATGTGAGCCAATCCCTGTCAGCATTGTCGATGCACCATTCCATTGCTGGAATGAGAAGCCCCCCGAATCCCGCGTCTGAGATGGTCTTCACATCGATGAGCTGGGCTCCCGGGGCCACACCGCGGTTCGCCGAATCGTTTCCCGTACCTCCGGTTCCAAGAGCAGTCCCCGATACATGGGTACCGTGGCCGATGGCCGGGTCCCCGTGGGGATCGATGAACTCCCCGCCTGCCATGATCTCGAAATCCCATCCGGCAACGAACTTCGGATCATAGGTGAGAGGATTGTCATCCAAATCGTCCAGAGCTACGTGAGCCATGTCAGCAGCGGTTTCATGGTCATTTGATCCACCATCGAGAACTGCAATGTTCACCCCTCTTCCGGTTATTCCAAGCTCCTCCCATACATCGTGATAGAGATCACCGGGCCGTGCCTTTATTCCTTCGGCACTCACATCCAGGAATGGGATGATATCGGGAATGGCCTCGATGAACGTTACCCTGTCCAGATACCGCAGCTTGCTGTAGATGAGTGAGCGGTCCACATCCCTGAGGACCATGGTGTTCGTGTACTTTGCGGTATAGAAAATGCTCGGCACGAACCGTTCGATGATACGGACTTCCTCCCCGGTGGGTATGGATTCCAGTTTCAGGAAAATATCCACGGATCCCTGATCGGAGGAGTCAATGAGGTCGTCCACCCCGTTCTCATCGGTGTCCCTGAAGAATGGTGTCCAGTCGATGTCCCCGGGGTATCTTGTTCCCTCATGGGTTACATGGGTACCATCGAAACCGTCTTCTCCGAGGATGGCTGAGGCCGGGACCATGGATAATAGGATGAATATGGTCAGTGCAAAGGATAAAAATAATTTGTTCATAGTAACAATTTCCCAACAGATTACTCAATAGACTGGGTAATAAATTGTCGCTCTCTGGCAACACCCCGTTATAAAACTTTTTGGTAAGTGGTTTTGATTAGAATTGTGTGCAAACCAGGGAGATATGTCATCCCCCTTGCTTCACACCATACGTAGATCATCCCTACAATTTTTGGTATGTTCTCAAGAACCATGTTGAATTGCTTCCGCTGATTCTATTCCATCATTTATCGTATCAGTTCATTCCATTTGATTGGTATGGCGGGTGGATTTATTTCCTCACCACCTCGTTTTCCTTTTCATCACGCTCAACCTGGGAAGTCATGGTATTATCGTCCGATCCTGCAGTTTCGGTATCTTTTTCAGACCCCGTGGTTTCGGTATTTTCTTCCGATCCTGCAATTTAGATTTTTTTGTACCCCTATAAGGAAATTCAATGGATTTTCTGAGTAAAGCTTATT
>CAZTGJ010000246.1:0-5135 GCA_964613025.1 uncultured Thermoplasmata archaeon
TTCTGGGGAGAAAAATGCGCGGATTCAATTATTGCAAATCCCTACAAGCTATATTTTATTCACCAGAAATACTCTTTGCATTCCCAACAGTAATAGTCATTGTAATCTTTGGAATACTGACACGTACTGTTACAGTTGGGGCATAACTTTTTCGGCCTTCCTTGTGGCTGGTCCTGTGGCTGCGGGACCTCATAGGTTGAAGCTTGGGATGCCTCATGGGGCGGGTACTGGGGTTGGGGCCCATACTTGTTTGGCCCAATAGTTCCTCTTTCGATCATCATCCAGAACCACATGACCAATGTTCCAATTCCTCCGACACAAGGGATCAATGGTAATAAGACAAACAGTAAGGCCAGCCATGGTTCTTCATCCATATCCCTTAGACGCTTCATTGACAGAGCGGTTACCGGCCACACGAAAATAAGGCTGATCCCTGCAAGCATCAGGAACAGTTGAAAAATATCATCGTCATTCAACTTTCCCATCCAGTAGAGTCCGCCAAGCCAGAGGGTAATGATCGTTCCGATGAGCAGCAATGATCCGAAGATGTATCGCCCTCTCTCCAACCTTCCGTTGAACGAGAAGAAGACCCAAAGCCATCCCTGTTCCTTCGGTATTTCCGCCCAATTGATCGACCATTGAGGCGGGAACTGACCTGGCATCATCTGATTCGCGTAGGGATAGTATGGATACGGAGCACCATAAGGCTGTTGTTGATAAGGTGCTCCATAGGACCGGTGTGGGTTGGGTGGTGGGTACGGCTGCTGTGAATAGTGAGGTGGATACGGTGACTGCCGATACTGCTCTCGATATGGCTCCTGCTGATACTGGGGTCCACGAGGCTGCTGTGGGAAGGGGGGCGGGTATTGGGGCTGTTGATATGGATATGGCGGAACCTGCCGCCCCTCTGATTCTTCTGCATCCTGTCTGTATGAAGTCGGGTGGGTGGGTGGCTGTTGTGTCCCTCCTTCTGCTTCATCCTCTGGTAACCTATCGGCCTGCCCTCTTCGATCACGGGGCCACTCATTTGTTTCTTCCTCGTTGATCATAATTCCTTCCTTTCATAGAATTTCTTATAATGATTACTCAGATACCTGTTATACGCAATTTCCTTCGAACCGGCTTTTCCATGTGGTTGACCTTGCGGTGACATGATTTGGGTGGGTGGATATTGCGGCGGATACGGTGGTGGATAACCTCCAGGCGGATAGAATCCCTGTGGTAGTTTTCCATATGCAAAGCTGCCTATAGGATGTTCCCTTCGAATATAGAGGTAGATGATCAGACCAACTAAGTTAGACACAAGTATAATGAGTAACCAGACTGCACTATTCATACCTCTCCGCTCAGAATCTTTGTATACCCAGATCCCCATCACTATGGGGAGGATGATGAACATGGAAATCCCGCCGCAGCATAATGCCAGTCCAATCAACTCTTCATCGTTATTGTCTGTGGCATCATTTACTTTTTCGCCCTGAGCGGTAACACTGCTGGTCAGGATCAACAGTCCAATCACGTAGAGCGTGAAAAAGACCGTCGCTCTTTTGGAAATGACATGTCCATCGGTATTTCGTATGGTCAGACCCCTTTCCTTTTTTTCATCCAATTGAATCACCTCGATCAGTCAACGTCATCCCATTCGACATCCGGATCCTCGAGATCCTCCATATCATTTGGGTCCTTTTCCTCTTCCAAGATCGGTTTCGCAATTGGTACGTCCCTATTCACAGATAATCCCTTCCGGATGGGACCTGCCACCAGGAAAGGATTATGTTTGGGAGGAGGCTGGGGTCCTCCTCTCATCTGCTTCGGATTCTGATAACTATACTGATATTGGTACTGATTCTGATACTGATGCTGATACTGCGGATAGCCACCATGGCTCAACTGCGGTGGATATTGTGTGTTGTATGATGTTCCGGAAGGCATTTCCCTGATCAAATTGGCAAAGACCCCAATGAGGACGAGAGGTATGAGCACAACAAGAGCCAAACAGCACATTCCCATCCTGCCAATGCCATTGGATGAATCCGAGACATATCCTATTACCCCCTGGTCAGTCATATTCATCCATGAGATATCAACGAAGACGTCCTGCATGGCATACGCATCAATGATATGGGCATTTTTCTTATTGTCCACCACGAGATAGTAGTAATCATCGTCCGGACATGTCCAGTTGACGATGCCAGTGGACGCGGTATTTTCATTTGAATATTCTGCAATGAAAGGAAGATTGTTCTTATACAGATCGAACTGTACACTATTCAGTATATAGACGTCGATGGAGAGTTCTTTCACCTCGGTCACAAAGAACTCGAATGTTTCATTCACATCATTGTATGCGATGTTCTCTGACCAATATTCGTTATTCTGAATTTCAAGGTTCTGATAAATACCATTATGTTCCTTTGCTTCAGACCCCGGTGCCAGTGCCATTAATGCGGCCAGAAGCAGCAGGGCCATCGCCAGAACGATTGTAACGGTTTTATGCTCACTCATTTTTAACCTTCTTCCAGTGTAACTTTTTTGCAGTTTTCTCCTTCCCGTTTCATACTTCTCCCTCTTCTCCTTCATATGATTTTCGGGGTTGATGCTCGGATGGATGGTGTAGGGATGTAGCGGGAGGATTCTGCCGTGGTTGTGGTGGTAATGATTGGGATGGTTGTCCTTGAGGCGGATATTGCGGTAGGGGTGGGGGTGGATCCTGGGGAGAGTACGACTGCTGGAGAGGTGGCAGAACCGGGGGATTCTTCGGGGGAAATGGTGGGGCAGGCAAGCCTGTGTTTGTCTGACCGGTTCGCTGCATCTGCTCTGCAACCTCTTTGCTCACCACTATTTTACTGTCTTTCCATAAGAAAATTACAATCGGTATGGCCACGGGAATAACGAAAACCAACATGCTCGTGCCAAAATACCCCCACAATAGTGGGATTACGATGATTCCGCCGATGGCCAGGAGACCCAGTCCAATTGACCATAGGACGATATAAATGATGCCGGCTCCTGTTGCTTTTAGAATGTTTCCAACCGCCTCAGATTTGGGAAGAGGGACGGGATTCGAAAGTGGAGCCTGCATTTGCATTTGTGGGGCTGTAAGAGAAGGAGCCTGCGTTTGTGGTGGCGGTTGATAAGGTGGTGTTTGAGGCGGATACTGTGGTGGCAGCGGTTTCTGTATCCTGTGGGGTGGAGCAAGCGGGGGGTTCGGGGGTGGCGGCTGGAACGCTGGTTTCTTCGTAAGATTCCGGTATTTCCTGCTTTTTACCTGCGGGAACACCCTTGGCTCCAGCACGATCCAGAAGAAGATGAGGATGATCACAATGATCGGAAGTAAGCAGAATCCGACACAGAGCGCGGTAAAAATACCTCCCAGATCCCACTCCTCACCTTCCTTCTCTATTGTGATGTGTACTTTAATCGTTCTGTAAGCTATCACGTCAGTATCACGGCTGTTGTCCCGGTTGTCCACCACGAGATAGTGATCGGGGTCATGGCGACTGTTTGTCCAGTTGATCACACCTGTGGAATTGATATACTCCAATGAAACGCGCGCAGTGAAATTCTCATCCCTCTTGTATTTCTCAAATTCATCGATCTCCAGAATATAGACATCGAAATGTGTTCCGTTCATTTCGTCAACAGTGATCTTCCATTTCCGCTGTTCCTTCTCATTCTCTGCGGGTTTTTCGATCTCCTTCGACCAGTGATCGTCCTTTTGAATGGTGATGTCGTATGACTTTCCTTCCGCTCCCGGTACTAGTGCCACCAGAGGGATCAGCATCAGCAGGGAGATCATGAGGATGGCAGGATATGGCCTGTGTTCATACATTGACATTGTCGACCCCTCTTATCCTGACGGCGGTCCCGTAGGCGATGATCTCCGTTGCTCCCCAGAGGGTCTCTGCCGATATCATGCGATACCCGATGACCCCGTTGCAGCCAATGCTCCTGGCCTGCTTGCACATCCGACCCAGAGCGATGTTCCGGCACTCCTCCACCAGTGAGGTGAATTGAAGGGCCTCTCCTCCCACGATCGAACGTGATTCGGCTCGGGCGGCAGAGAAAAGGTTGCGGGTCTTGACACAGGTACCCATAACGACACCCTCCATTGAATACTCGCCCAGCTCAAGATTCCGGGTCTGGGAGGATAACCAGACACCATGGGTCTCTGGGCCGGGGGCACCCCAATGGCGCCTGTCATAGACCATGATCGCAAGGAAGAATACAAGCCAGATAAGGATGCATATACTGGCCAAATAGGATTGTCCAATGCCTATGGTGAATGCGATGAATAGCACACTGTAGAACAGGAAAGGATAGATGAGGATCCCGAGGGCACTTGGATCTCTGTTTCGATTGCCCATACGGACCCCCTCACTCCATGATCACAGCAGTGCCGAAGGCAATGATCTCCGCGGCTCCCCGCATGGTCTGGGACGTCATGTACCTCATGGTGATCACCGCGTTGGCCCCCAGGGTTTCCGCCTGGATTGTCATTCGTCCGGTGGCCGTGCGCCTGGCCTCCTCTAACATTTCCGTATAGCCCTTTGCCTCACCTCCGACTACCGAACGCAGACCGGCCCCGATGTCCTTCCCAAAATGTTTGGTCTGGACACAACTACCGAATACGACCCCTAGAATGGTTTTTACCTTTCTATCCGGTATTTCTTCTGTTGTTGTAATGAACATGGATATCACTCCTTCTTTCATTCCATTTATCCTTCCATTTTTTCTTCCTTTCTCCATCAATTACTAATCCTGTCATATCATACGATATGACCGCATCTGGAACATTTGTAATTCACGCCGTCGATGAACTTGAGCTTTGTATTCCCGCATTGGGGACAGTTCCCCACTCCCGTGTCTATGGTTCCCTGATGGATCTCCTCCATTCTACGGAGCCGCCAGAGCTCCTTTTCCAGAAGCTGTGAGAGGTTGATCCAACGATTGGCTTTCCACCACTGCCAGATGTCCTGGCTCAAGGTTATGTTCACTTTCGGCATTTTTGTACGCCCTAAGGAGTTCTAATACTCCTACATACTCCTTGATTGGATCATTTTATTTAACAATTGTTATTTCATGTAAGAGTTCAGTGATCTGAAGCCCTCCTACACTGGAAAGTACACATTTCA
>CAZTGJ010000247.1:0-5118 GCA_964613025.1 uncultured Thermoplasmata archaeon
AAATTTTACGATGATTAAATATATTTTGGTGTTCTGTTATGAAACACCCTCTATTACTGAAAGAAATAGGAAATGATAAATAACAAGACCACCCGACTGGAAACGAACAAACATCAATGTAAGGGGTTAGAACATGAAGAAAATGGTTATATCGGGATCAATAATGATTATCGTTCTCACAGTCCTGTGCTTCACATTTCTGTTCATGATCTGTGTTGACGGGGAAGGCGAGTACGACGGGGAGTTCGTTGATGGAGATAACAAGTATGCCAAGCCTGGTGACAGCATCGTCATGCAGATTGTAGTAAGGAACACAGGAGATCAGGAAACAGACTATCTCCTTGATGATCCAATTCTTCCCGAAGGATGGAACTACGAATGGACCGGTGATAATCCCAAGTCGATAGACCAGGATTCCATGAACCAATTTTCTGTTCGGATCGAAATATCGGATGACAACGATAAAGCACTGGCCGGGGACTACGATATCGGGATCACCGGAGAATATAACACGGATTCCGGGTCCGAACCGATTTCCGGATCCTGTTATCTGAACATCACTGTCGAGCCTGTTTACGGCGTCACCGTCACAGCCGATGAAGATAGCCAGGAAGGAAAACCGGGTGAAAAAATAACCTACAGGGCCGAGATCAGGAATACGGGGAATACCAATGACACGTATCAACTCAGTCTATTAAAAGCTCCGGATATAGATGATGCAAGTCATTGGGCGTCACTGGATGATGTGGATCAGGGTGACAAGATCACGCTAACGGTCGGTGTAGTGAGATTCGTGGATATTCTGGTGGAGATCCCGCACTTCACCGCGGAAAATGAGGACGTGAAACACCAGACCTTTAGAATGATATTCCGAGGGGAATCCACCAATGATTCTGAAACAGAATCCGAGAAATCCTTCGATATTCTTGTGGAGGAATTCTTCAATCTTTCTCTCTGGTCGGAATATCTGTGGGAAGAAAAGATACTCAGGGAATTGAAACCCATCACGGTATCATACCAGGTATCGCTCAGGAACCTTGGGAACACGGATGACAACATCGAACTGACAGTTCCGACAGGTGAATTGACCGGTGAGAAGAGCGACTGGGAGGTGAAATTCGATAATCAATCTTCCGGATATTATTCACTCCAATCCCTGGAACCCACATTCATTACCGTGGAGATCATCATTGATGAAATGACAGATGCCGGTTGGTACACCCTTGATATCATGGCGAGATCCCTTGGTGACAGTTCTGTCACTACCCGTCTCACTCTCAACCAGAATCTCACGTATGCACATTACCAGGTCCACCTGGAAGCCATCACCACCTCCAGTCCCGATATCAATCCAAGTTATAATCATGAGATCGAATACCGATTCAAACTACATAATTACGGTCAGGTAGAAGATGTATTCACAGTAGAGGTGGAGACCTCGGTAACTAGTGGGACATACAGGAACTGGATGATCACCTTCAGGGACTGGCAGGGTCAGGACACACAGACAATGACGGTACCCGAGGATGTCAACGAAGACGTGGAATTGCAGGATGGTCACTGGATCGAGATCTCGGTATTCGTTGTTGTTGATACCTTCGAGGATGCCGGTAACTATCCGGACATCACCGTCTCCGCCAGGTCCGAGAGTGACTATTATCAAACTGACGAGGTGAGCTTCAGCGTTGACGTTATCAGACCAAATATCAGGATCAGCAGCGATCCCGTCCATTTCTCAATTGATCCGGCAACCGATCTTGAGGTAGGGGATGCCATTGATATCATCGTGCGAGTCTATAATGACGGTGATGCGGAATCCGACACGTTCCATGTCTGGTTCTACAACGGTGAAGGCGCATCACCGGAAGAGGAAGAAGGTGAATTCATCGCAGTGGAGAAGATAAACAACATCAGTCCGCAAAGCTACTTTGAGATCGTGGTGGCCTGGGAGGGCCTCCCTGTCGGGATGAATGACATATTCGTCTACGCGGATAAACCCATCAGGAACGGCAACAGGGTAACAATTATCGACGGAAATTTCAGTCAGGATGGTTCCATCATCGAAATCATGGAGAGAAATAACTATGCCTCCATCGATCTGTCATTCAGGGCCGCTCTGGATTTGAGACTTGATGTCACACCCGTTGAAGTCCTGTTCGAGGATACCAAACCCGGAGCAGAAAATGTGACCGTTACAGTGAAAGTGGCCAATAAGGGGACTGCTCCCCTTGAATCCGGATCTGCGACCATGAGACTGATGATCGGTGATGAGTATCTCAGAGACATGATATTAAAAAGCACCAATCCCTTTATCCCGGAGTCCATCCCCATTAACGATTGGGTTCCCCTGGATTTCAGTTGGAACATCCCCGAGATTATTGGAAAACTCGAAGTGAATGTCACAATTGAATATCCTCAGGACAGGAACACGACGAACAATACACTGATCACAATGGTCACGATCCGTTCGAACGGAACCGATCCAACGGTTTCGGATCCCACGGGGCCGGATCTGTACATCGACCGAGAGGATATCACCATCAGCAGTAAGACTCCGGCGGTCGGGAAGAAGATGACTGTAACCATAAAAGTTCGGAATCAGGGAGATACATCAGCAGAGGCAAGCGTATCGTTGTTTCTCACTGGTTTCAATGCAATGCATCTGGAGACCGCCCCTGTGAGTGTTCCATTTGGGGATGGAACAACCATCACCGTTGCTTGGACACCGCAGACAGTGGGCAATCACGCGTTCATTGCCCGTGTCCATGACGTAGTTCCCAAAGATCGTAATGGTTCGAACAATGAAGTACAATTCACTGTTGAGGTGGTCAAGGATGGGGAATCTGACAATGACGGGTCGGAATTCATCCCGAGTCCGGATATTGTTATGGTCATCTCATTGATTGGGATCGCATTATTGATCTCCAGTTCATGTTCCGGAGATAACCAAACGAAAAAGTGAGATCCGACCTCAACCTGGGATAAGGATTTATACTGTATTCGCCATGTTCCCTCATGAAAATCACGTTCATACAGACCGGAGGGACAATCGACAAGGATTATCCGCGGACCCAGGGGGGGTATGCATTCGAGATAACCACTCCGGCAGTTGAACGTATCCTCACCTCACTCAACCCTGGATTCAACTATGAGGTGATTCCCCTCCTCCGCAAGGACAGCATGGACATAACAGATGAGGATAGGGACGTGCTTCTGGAAAAATGCACTTCACTTGATAACGACATGATCATTATCACCCACGGAACCGATACCCTACTGGATACTGCCGGTGTCCTGAGTGGGGTGGGGGGGGGCAAGGTTATCGTGCTATGCGGGGCAATGAAACCCGAACGGTTCAAGGATTCCGATGCCCATGCGAATGTGGGAGTCGCAATAGGAGCAGTCCAGACCCTCGACTCGGGAGTCTACGTGGTGATGCATGGCCAGGTATTTCCCTGGGATCGGGTCACCCGGAATCCCTCGACCGGGAAGTTCGTGGAAAAAGGATAATCTTGTTCAGACCCCACGAATCAGGGGGTATACCTTCTCATCATCCTTGGAAATGGAATACAGTTCTTGATGTGCTCCTCGCCTGTTATCCACGCAACCGTCCTCCCTATGCCAAGGCCGAATCCTGAATGCGGGACCGAACCATACCTCCTCAGATCCAGGTACCAGTCGTACTGCTCCGGCTCCATATTGAACTCCTTCATCCGCTTCACCAGGATGTCCAGCTTCCACTCCCTCTCACCACCGCCGATGATCTCGCCGTATCCTTCAGGGGCTAGGAGGTCGTGACAGAGGACAGTCTTCCCATCCGCATCGTCGGGATCAACCCGGTGGTAGAATCCCTTCTCCTTCGGGAAATGGGTGATGAAGATGGGGGAACGAAGATCCTCGGTGAGTATTTTCTCCTCGGTGTATCCCAGGTCCGCTCCCCAATCCAGGTCCACCCCTTTTTCCCTAAGCATATCCAGAATCTCGGCATAGCGATAGCTTGGAAACGGCAGTTCAATTTTCTCCAATAATGAGACATCCCTCTCAAGAAAATTCAGCTCATCTCTATTCTTTTCAAGAGCTTTTTCCACAAGATGCATGACGAGCCCCTCGGAATGCTTCATCATCTCGGCATTTCCTTCCCACCCTGCCTCCACCTCTGCCATCCAGAATTCGGTCAGATGTCTCCTGGTTCGGGATTTTTCTGCTCTGAATGCCGGGCTTATAGTATAAATGCGCTCCAGTCCGAACATCATGGCTTCAGCATAGAGCTGCCAGCTCTGGGTGAGATATACCTTATCCTTTACATCAAAATAGGGCACCTCGAAAAGCGTCGACCCACCCTCACATGCCCCGCTCTGGAAAACCGGGGATTGCACTTCATAGAAATCCTGGTCCTGGAAGAAGTTTCTTATCTCATTGAAGATCGTTGACCGGACCTTGAGGATAGCGGTCATCCGTCTGCTCCTCAGCCAGAGATGCCGGTTATCAAGCAGGAATTCATCACTCTGGTCCTTGGTGATTGGAAACTTCTCTGCAGACCCCACAACCTCAAAATGAGAGACCTGCACTTCGTATCCACCTGGAGCACGATCGTCCTTGGCCAGCGTTCCTTCCACGATAACAGAGGTCTCTACAAGTGATGCTTTGGCAAGCCGGAATTGTTCTCTGTCCATCCCTCCATCTCTGAAGAGGGTGACCTGAATGATACCGCTCTCGTTCCGGATGACTGCGAATATCAGCTTACCGGATTTGCGGATACGGTGAATCCAACCTCTCACTTTAATGGTTGATCCTTCGATTGGGTTCCTCAGGATTTCATTGATGGACTGGAACTCTGTCATGCACGGGCAATGGACTTTCAATTATTATCGTTTTTCTTGGATTGCATTGATTTCTTAGATTCTGCCCTTATCTTAAAATAATTATTTTAAATCGCTATTGACTACATCTACTTTGTTGTTGAAATTCACGAAAATCTCATAAAATCTTAGAACTAACCAATTGAATTTCTCACATAATAGAATAGCATATATAAAATAACTATAGACAATATATCCTTATACAATACAGTATCTCCGAATGACTGGTTGTCCTGAGATAGGATCACCTAACAACCCG
>CAZTGJ010000248.1:0-5104 GCA_964613025.1 uncultured Thermoplasmata archaeon
TAATATTTTACCGTTAAATTTGTTACTACTCCGTGAAAACCCGATCGATCCGTTTCATCCGTGTTCTGGGTCAAGGCCATACCACTACACGGTTAGCCTGGAATCCACGAGTGAATTGGTACGGCCTACTTATCCTGATACTTCTGCAGGACACGCCCCGGGAGATATCCACTAATTACCATGAGGATAGACACCAGTAATATCCCGGCAATGACCCCACCGGGAACCGCGATCTTGTCATCCAGGTCCGGATTGCTGGCAATGATGGCAAGGAGGATCCCAAGGGCAATAAGTCGGGAGATACCGCTTGAGAGACCCACCACAAATCCTGTTCTCTGTCCTGCCCGAACACTGACTCGTATAATGAGATAGAACACGATGATGGTCATCAGGACAGGGAGACCCATGCAGATCGCCGAAAGTTCCGGAACAAAGGGAATCCTGAGAGGGATCGTCAGGAGCGCCAGGAGGAATCCGGCAAGGGACATGACAATGAGATATTTTCTTCCGTAACCGTAGGCCTCAACGAACTGACCGGCTATGAGGTCAGGATCACCGAATCTTCGGATGGCCTGGTAATACCGTGTTGGATCGTCTCCTTCGATCGAGGATGCGATCTCCTCGAGATGCCCTCGTACCTCAAGACAGAATGAAACCTTCTTGTCCTTTGAGACCCATTTCAGTTTCTTTGTCAGATCACGAAGATAGCCCTGGATCAACGGATGAGCTGGTGCAGAGGGATTCCAGGTTGATGATGCTGGTGATGGTGCTGATGATGCTGATGATGCTGATGATGGTGCTGATGATGCTGGCGATGATGACAATGGTGGTGGAGGGGGAGATTGAACGTGTGGCTGGGATGACGTGATAAGATGTGTTGCAGGTCTGATAGGAGGTGGGGAAGAAGGAGGTAAAGCTGTTGACGTGGTGGGAGGGGGGGATTGTGAGGGTGCGAATGATCCGACTGAAGGGTGTGCTTGCTTGATGGGTCGCTTCATGTCCTCAGAGTTCATTGCCCGACCTCCTGTTCATTTTTCCCTTCTCTCTTTTCTACGACCTTTCGTATGGCATTCACCATGGAGATCCATTCTGCCATGGTTTCCTGCATGTGCTCCTTTCCCGACGACGTAATTTGATAATAGTTACGTGGTGGTCGATCATCCTTCTGCAGCCATTGGCTGGTTACATACCCCTCCTTTTCCAGACGGTAGAGGGCGGGATAGATGGTCCCTTCTTTGAGATCGAAGTACCCGTCAGAGCGCTTCCGAAGCTCGGAGATGATCTGGTAGCCGTACATGGGTTCGTCCTCGAGCAGATACAGTATGCATAAGGTAATATTTCCACGTTTGATCTCTTTTTTCCAGTTCCGCTTGCCTGCCATTCATGCACCGTTTCAAGCTATACCTACATCATGTTTTCCGCTTCTTCCGAATTCCGATGACACCCGCACCGCTTGCTGCAACGATGGCGATAAGGAACTGAAGGCCGATGATTCCTTCAGGGAAGAGTAATAGTCTGGATTCAATGTTCACTAGAATGGCTGTTGCACTGAAACCCGGATCGTGGTAGATGACATTCCCCGCAGGATAGATGTATCCTCCTAAAAGCACCAGGGCTTTGAAATGACCATCATCCTTCTTCGTCCTTCCTGTCTGATTCTGCCCTGCATGGATCTGGAAATAGGTGTCCCTGGTCTCGTTGTCCACGTCCACTTCACTCACCCAGGTCTGCTCTCCCACCATTCTCCAGTTGTCGTTGAAGCTGATGGATTCCTTCTGCACGAGATGGGCTCGATCGGGAGCTGTGGATTCCTCGCCGATGACTGCGTTCACAACGTTTCCGGCATTGTCGTATTCATATTCGGCAAATCCAAGTGCACCGTCAATGTCCTCCACGAACTGCTTGTCGAACCAGGCATGAACGATGTCCGGGACAAACGTTCCGAATATCGACACGGATTCCAGCATGAGCTTCGAATCCTTCTCCAGGTCCTTGAAGTCCCAGCCCTCGATGTAATGATCGTACTTGTATTGGGCATCAACAGCCCTCCCCTTGAAGTCCCTTGACCCTGCACCACTGGAGGAGATCACATGAAGATCATCGCCCCGTCCATCGATGCGGACATCGTACCATGGGATACCATTGATCTCGATGTCGTTCACGGAGATGTCAATATGGAACGTGAATTCCAGTTTCGCGATCTCGGTATCATTGGTATCGTCGTTCTGGAATTCGTGGTCCCATACGTTCCCCTTGTCGTCCCCATACTCCAGATGCTCGGTGGAAAGAGAGAAATCGTATCTATGTGATCCGTCATCGTTCATGCTTTCGGTGATCTCGCTCCGGTTCCAGGATGTATTGAGCATTGCAGCCTTCACGACTGGCTCAGTGTAGACAAAGGAGTCATCCCAGTCTTCGATACCGTTCACCGTGCGTTTGAAGTCCCACAGATTATTGTGAGCTCCCTGGGTCTCATTCGTGGGTTCCCCGAACATATTCCTTGGGATGTATCCCTCATCCTGAAACTCGAAAAGGCCAAGAAGAGATTGACCGTACACCGTGACCACCGGGATTCCGATCTGATCAATGATGTCGTTTCCGTCCTTGTCTTGGATTGTGGCCCCTCCGAGGTAGCGGAATTGAACTGAAGCCATGGTTATGTGGTTCGGATTCTCCTCGGTCCCATAGATGATATAGAACCAGGCGTCCTTGCTGAGGCGGAATCCTACGAAGTCACCCTTCTCCCAATCCTCGGTTTCTTTGGAATAGTTACCTTCTCCTGTGGTTCCGGTGATGACCTCGAACATTGATTCATCATCATCCATCTGTCCAAAAGTTACCGGTAGAAAAGCAACCGAAAAGGCCGTGGTCATCAGGATAAATCCGATGTACAGCGTTAGTATTTTTCCTGATCTCATGATAAAACCCCCGAATTATCGGGTCGTGCTAATGATGTTAGAATTGGTTGGACTTGTGTCATTCTAAGACCTTAGTGTGTCTAAGGTATTCGTCATACTACTTAAACATTTTGATAAGGAAGAAAATGGAGGGAAGAGCTTCCCATAAGGCTGAATCAAAGAAGAAATGGGTCCTGCTTTGAATTACAATAATTGCATATCACATGATCTATTTAGTTCCCTGACCGAAAAGCCGTATCCATCCAAGCTTCAAAACCACTCCAGAGAAGATCCGCGAAAATCAGTTCACATCCGTGTCAGCTATGGCCAATCGTCGTATCAAAACATACAACGACCGCTATGAAAATCGTATCCGTGATAATCCACTTGATCCGCATAATCCGCGTGCCTGGTCTATGCCATCAGACGTATCTCTACTTCAGGTTCTCCGGATTCAGCCCTTTGAGCTCCTCAGGAACGAACATGCCGTCCTTCCGGATGAGCTGGTCGTCGAACCAGATCTCACCGCCGCCGTGCTCTTCTGTCTGGATCATGACCATGTCCCAGTGGACCTGCGATTTGTTCCCGTTGAAGGCCTCGTCGTAGGAGTTTCCAGGGGTGAAGTGGAAGGAGCCCATGATCTTCTCATCGAAGAGGATGTCCTTCATTGCATTCTTGATGTGGGGATTCACTCCGATGGCGAACTCACCCACGAACCGGGCGCCTTCGTCGGAGTCGAGGATCTTGTTGAGCTTCTCGTCATCACTCCCAGAGGCCTTCACGATCTTCCCGTTCTCAAATTCAAGGGAGATCCCCTCGAAGGGTGTCCCCTGGTAGACGGTCGGGGTGTTGAAGGCAATGGTGCCGTTCACCGAGTTCTTTACGGGTGCGGTAAAGACCTCTCCATCAGGAATGTTCAGCTCTCCGGCACACTTCACGACTGGAATGCTCTTAATGGAGAATTTCAGATCTGTTCCCGGGCCGATGATGTGGACCTTATCGGTTCGCTCCATGATCTCCTTCAGCGGGTCCATGGCTTTGTCCATGGTGGAGTAGTCCAGAGTGCAGACGTTGAAGTAGAAGTCCTCGAATGACTCGGTTGACATCTGGGCGAGTTGGGCCATTGATGAGGTGGGATAGCGCAGGACCACCCACCGTGTATTCGGGACGCGCTCTTTAATGTGGACCGGCTGCCACCAGTGTTCCCGGTAGAGCTTGAGGGCGTCGCCGGGAACATCGGAAAGCTCGTTGCTGTTCAGGGCGCCGCGGATGCCGATGTAAGCGTCCATCTCCTTCATCCGGGCAAGCTCAAGCTCGCCCGCGAACTTCATCGAATCCTCGTCTCCGATGGAGTAGAGTTCGCGGAGCAGGATGTTCTGCTTGATGGAGAGGTAGGGGTGAGCTCCGACCTTCTTTCCCTCCCTGATGAGGGCGGCAGGAAGTTCCGGTGGGATGTCGAATGCCTCGATGAGCACCTTCTCCCCCCTCTTGATCTTCGTGGAATGGTGCATGAGCACCTCGGCGAGCTTCTGTATTCTCGGGTCTTTCATGGTATAACCTCGGAATGGTTGAGCGTGGTGAAAAATCTGCGGATGCTGCCTATTTCTTCTTTTTTCCCTTGATGTTCAGGGAACCTTTGAGCCAGGGGTAATCCTTGACGATCTCCTCGATGATGACTTCCTTGCTCAGATCGGATGACTCGTACTGGTCGACCATCAACTTGGTTCGCTTGAGCCAGGTCATCATGCAGCCGCGTATCACATCGGAAGGACTGTAATGGTATTTCTTGCAAAACCGGAAGAAATCAGTAGCCATCACAGCGAAATCCTGTGTCACGGTGATATGAATCTGATCGCCAGCATTGTATGGTTTATCCTCATCCATTGTCTTCGGTCTTCGGCCCATTTTTGTGTCCTCCAAGATACAGGGAAAGAGAGAATCATTCTAGGTATAAATATTTTCCTTACATATACTGAATTTCCACCACTTGGCTTCTCCCTTCTCTTGGTCTTTGTTGGTCGAATTGATCATCGGTTCATGGCCTTGACTTGGAACACGGATGACGCAGAGGCATCGGGTCTACGCGAATCTAGTTCTGGTGGTCGTTGGACGGGCGGATACGACGATGGACCACAGATTACACAGATTGAGGCGGATTTTCGCGGAGTCGTAAGGAATTTAACGGTAAAATATTATTGAATATGGAT
>CAZTGJ010000249.1:0-5079 GCA_964613025.1 uncultured Thermoplasmata archaeon
CACTCAGGGAATGAAAATCGCACTTACTTCACATGGCTGAACTCTTACGGATTTTTTCCTTTTGGTTTTCCCTGGTATCACGAGTGTTTTTCTGGCAATCATGTTTCCTGTTATCCGGAACTACGGAGGCGGGGGGGTGTGGTGTGGTGTGGTGTGGTGTAAGGTGTGGGAGGAGGGGAGTGGGGAGGGGAACCGACTGGGTGCGACTATTGCAATGCAATTGCAGACTACCACCTGATCAGGCTCAGTAGAGCTTCAGCCGCATTTGGAAAACGCACAGATCCTGCAAACCGCGCACCCTTCCTCATAGAAGAGCGGGGAACCACAATCCGGACAGATTCCCACCATCCAGGTATTCTCTCCATCCTCCACGGCAAGGGAATTTGTCACTTGATTTTTGCCATTGACCTCACCGGGGCTATCGGCCTGCTTCGGATTACTTTCTCCGAAACTCTCGATGGTCTTCGTTTCTCCCAGGGGACTTCGTTCCTCTTTTGCCAGAAGATATCGCTCCATTGCTTTCCCCATGGCATCGGGACAGGAGTAGACAGGACCTCCGGTCCAGAGCGTGGGATTCGGACACCGTATCCCTTTGAGCTGCCTGATGATAGCTTTGGGCTCGATCCTCGATCTCAGTGCCAGGGAGACCAATCTGCTTATGGCCTCACTCTGTGATGCAGCACAACCCCCTGCTTTTCCCATAGTTGCGAAAACCTCGAAAAGTCCCTCGTCATCCTCATTGATTGTGACGTAGATGTTCCCGCACCCGGTCTTCATTTTCAGGGTGGCTCCCTTTGTGATAAGCGCGCGATCCCGCGGCTGTCTGATGCTGGTCTCATCGACGGCACCACCCTGGGGGACACCTTCCCCTTTCGATTTTTTCTTGCCTATGGTAACAACCTGTCCCTGGCGTGATCCGTCCCGATAGACGGTGACACCTTTGCAGTTCAGTTCGTGAGCCAGTTTATAGACCTCTGCGATATCCTCCCTGGTGGCACTCTGCGGGAAATTCACGGTCTTTGAAACAGCGTTATCCACTGACTTCTGGAATGCCCCCTGCATCTGGATATGCCAGTAAGGTGTAATATCATGAGCGGTGACGAATATCTTGGCCACAGCCTCGGGAATGCTTTCTATCTCCTTGAGGCTTCCCACCTCGGCGATCTTCTTCATGAGATCAGCGGAATACATCCCCTGTCCCTTCGTGAACTCCTCGAAATAACTATTGATATAGAGAAGCGCATCCTTGTCCATGACATTCTTTGTGAACACCAGGGCAAAGAGCGGTTCGATACCTGAGGAGGTATCTGCGATCATGGAAATGGTTCCGGTGGGAGCAATCGTGGTGGTTGTGGCATTCCTCAACCGCCTGCCCCCCGGCGTATCAAATATGGATCCCGGGAAATTCGGGAACACCCCCCGGATCTCGGCAAGCTCCTCTGACATTTTCTTGCTTTCCTGATCAATAAAGCCCATGACCTCTTTTGCCAGCTCCAATGCCCGCTCGGAATTGTAGGGGATGCCAACCCTCAGCAGCATATCCGCCCAGCCCATGACACCAAGTCCTATTTTGCGGTTGGCAAGGGTATTCTCTCCGATCTGGGGGAGCGGGAAATTGTTCATATCAATGACATTGTCCAGGAAATGCACTGCAGAGCGTGTCACACTGCGGAGCCGGTCCCAGTCTATTTCTCCCTCTCTGAGCATGAGGCAGAGATTGATGGATCCGAGGTTGCAGGATTCGTAGGGGAGGAGCGGCTGTTCGCCGCAGTTGTGGACACAGAGTCCGTTTGCATCGAATGCATGTATTCCTGGAATCCGGGCATCATAGACATCTTCCACCCCATCATCATTGATGGATTCGACGGTGGCAACAAATCGTTCTCTGTTCAACTTTCGTTTATAGCTTTGCAATAATTGCTTCAGGCGGGAATCTTTCATCGAGTTCGAGAAGCCCACGATCGTGTGATAATGGGCGATATTTTCTCCGGATATCACAAGTTCATGCTGGGCTTTTATGGGATACAGGGCTACCCCTCCTTTTCCATCCGGGAGCATCGTTTCCCCCTGCTCACGCCGGTTCCTGTATATCGTAGAGGCTATCCCGAGTCGCAGGAGCATTCTCTGAACTGCTTCCAACCTGGGTAGGTCAGATTGTGATAATCGTATGCTGACCCCTTTCTCCTGGGTTCCCTGAACAGATCCGTCCGCATCGAATAATCCCCTCAGGAACCCGCGATAAAAATCACTTGATGTATGCTCCAATGCATTGGTGATCGTTTTGTGACCTGGCTTCATTTCAAGTTCTTCGGCAATGCTCTTTATTGCGGCCACCGATAACCGGAATTCATTCCGATCCTTAATCTCCATCGAACCTTTGAAATCTTTTCTCGCTGCCAGTTTCTTCGCACACCTGAAAGCATCCTCCATGACACTCTGCACCCCATCATCGACGGCACCATTGGATAGTGTGCCATTGTCCAGAGTATCATCGGTTTCTTCAGATTGTGTCGATCTCCATACTGATAAAACTGCCTTATCGGATTTCAGAGTCCCGTCTCCGATCAGAAGGCCCATAAGGTAGCCGATATCCCGGTCATATTTTCCCTCCCAAACCGGATTGTTGCGATGATCATTCAGCACGATCAGGTCCCCGGATCCCAAATCTCCGGCCTTGGTCCAATCGGTTGCAAGACCATAACGTGTTTTCTTATTCACTTTTAGAACAGGATGATCATGTGTCAGTCTGAGGGAATATCCTTCCTTTGTTCTCAAATGGATCAGGGCTTTCCTTGCTGTCCTGAAAAACCCATTGGAACCTGATAGAAAGTCCGATCCATTCACACGAGCAGTGAATTGTGTATCCAGAAGATCAGATACCTGACGGGGGCCTATGGGAGTATGGATCCAGGAGTCTGCGGCAATGCATGGATTGGTGCTTTCGATCTTTCCGACGTGGGGGGTGGGGTTTGCGGCATTCATGCGGTCCAGGAAGATGATCCCGGGTTCACCGTTCTCCCATGCGTTGTTCACAACGGTTTCGAACACGTCCTTTGCCTTCAATGTGCCCACAGCATTCCCGTCCCTGGGATTCCTCATTTCGAAGTCCCCATCCTCCTTCAGGGCTGTCATGAATTCGTCGTTCAGGCCCACGGAAATGTTGAAGTTGTTTAACTTGTCCAGGTCCTTTTTTGCATTAATGAAATCCATGATGTCGGGATGGTTCACGCTGAGAATGGCCATGTTCGCCCCACGACGAGTTCCGCCCTGCTTGATAGTTTCCGTAGCTGCATCAAACACGTTCATGAAGGATATGGGTCCACTGGATACACCGCTTGTAGATCGAACCAGATCGTTCTTCGGTCTCACCCTGGAGAACGAGAATCCGGTTCCGCCACCGGACTTATGGATCAGTGCGGTGTGCTTAATGGTCTCGAAGATGTCCTCCATGGAATCCTCCACTGGAAGCACAAAACATGCAGAAAGCTGCTGCAGATCCCTCCCTGCGTTCATGAGAGTCGGTGAGTTAGGGAGGAATTCAAGATTGGTCATAATCCGGTAAAATTCATCCTCCACAGGTGTGATATCGGCATCAGGATCATACAGTTTGTCTGCCTGGGCTATGTTCTTGGCCACCCGTTTGAACATACCCTCCGGTGTCTCGATCACCGTACCGTCGGTGTCCTTTCTCAAATAACGTCTTTCTAGTACTCTGATAGAATTCTCTGATAACTGTAGATCCGCCATTCTTCAGCCCCGTCTATTGGTCTATGAAGCACACCCCATCGATTTTTAATGATTTCGCTATAAAATAGTTCCAGTGAGGGAATTCTTGGGTTCCTTAATAAACAACGTAGCAACTTTCCGATGTAATCGGTTTGGATTCCCCGGGATTCAAGGGATAATGGTATTTTACGGGATTCAACGGGAACCCTAGGGCCTCCACACGAAACGGGGTTATTTCATCTGGGCTGCAGTGAAAGCAGGTTTTAATCGAAGTCCGCGAACATCCAAACCTACTTATGAACACCTGTAATGAAACACGGGATGTAACTATTCCTAATAATCAATGGAGTCATCCGTCCTCTCTTCCCTCCCCCACCCCCCCCACCTCCATCGTATTAATGGCGGTTCGTTACATTCAAAGCTCACCTACTCCCCCTCTTCATCCTTGACTGGAGGTCAATCGTTTTCGCACGTTGATATTTCCCACACAATACTCTGCGAAGATCCATCATCAATCCAATTCAAATATCAGATATCGAAAAATCCCTCAATTCAAGCTGGTTTACCTTTTCCTCCCCAGCCACGAATTTCTCCACAATAAGATCGCTCTCTGCTATAAGATCCTTGGATATCGGATCCACATAATCCGCATCGTACACCACCCGTTTGATCCTGGCATTGAGCATGATCCTGGCGCAGTTGACACAGGGGAACGTGGTGGTAAACACCTCGGCATCCCTGATACTCACCCCGAAATATGCCGATTGGATGATAGCATTCTCTTCGGCATGCACCCCGGTGCAGAGTTCATGGAACTGGCCTGATGGAACCTCGTGGTATTTTGAGAAAAAATCCCGGATATACCCCACGGATTTCACCTCGAAAAGTTCCAGGTTCGGGTTTCCCATCCTGATGCACCCGGTATGGATGCAGTGGGTAAGACCTCTTGGAACCCCATTGTATCCCGTTGCCAGGAGGTGCTTGTCTTTGACGATAACTGCACCGACACTCCTGCGGAAGCAGGTCGACCTCCGTGCCACGTGATGGGCAAGCTCCATGAAATATTCATCCACAGAAAGTCTTCTATTTCCCCGGGTTTCAGGGGTTTCCATAGTTCTGAAGCATGGATGGGGATTATAAATTTTTCATTGGTGTCCAAATCCACCGGACAGAGGGCATTTTCACATAGAGCACAGTTTCGTTCGATCGATTAACATGAGTTGTCATGAGAAAAAGTCGTTTTCTGAACGGATTTTTCTACTGAGAACGCATTTTTATCGCTGATGGATGTTATTTAAATTTAGTTACTTGAAGCGAAACCCTCCCTCCTTCAGGTGGGAGATGAAAGCGTCC
>CAZTGJ010000250.1:0-5063 GCA_964613025.1 uncultured Thermoplasmata archaeon
CTGAGGAGAGAAATGAGGAGATTGTATTTTTGCAGATTCCTACAAGCTATATCTTGTAAAGGTTTTAAAGATATTAGAAAAAGCTAAAGGAGAATGAATAAAATAATGGAGGTCATAAATTGGATAATAGGATCGTAAAGAAAAGTAATCACACAAAAACAATTAATAAAATAAACAAATTAATGGATTCGATTCAGAATATTGAAGAAACAATTCAAATCGTAAACGATACCCTAATTCTTTGTGAAGGTGAATTAATAGATAAGTCCACATTTTCGATTATGTCTCTTCCATCAACAAAAGATATCCTCGATGACCTATAACTTTTAATGAAAACAATTAGTGATCATTAAATTGGCACTATTTCAAACTATTATCAAATATTCAAAGATGATGGCAGCAATAATCCTGTAGAATTGATTGGGAATTATGTTTCCCTTTTAATATTATTAGCTGAAAAGGAGTTCAACGCTCTCTTGAAGATCATTCAGGGATCCCTCATTCACAATCATGATGTCAGCCTGAGCAATGACCTGAGCGATCCCCCAGCCGAACTCACGGTTCTCACGTTCAATGAAAGCCTCATAGCTGAGGGTATCATCAACTCGTTTTCGGGCTAGGATCCGCCTGTACCGGGTGGCAGGCGATGTATGCACTGCAACAATGGAAAAATCTTTGAACTCCTGTCTGAACCGTTCCACCTCAAAATGACTCCTGATCCCATCAATGATCACGAATTTGGGGCTGGACTTCTCCGAATCCTCTTGATCCAGAATGAGCTTTCTGATATGGTCTGCGGTGACCTTTGCCCAGATATCGGCTCCTTCCTTTTCCCTTCGCTCATGGGCCATCTTCCCCACGATTCCTGGTTTGAGGTCATGTCCATGATCCCGAACATAATCCCATACCATGTCCCCCATCCGGACGATAGGATAATTATGGTTCTTTGCGATGGTCCCGAGCTCGCTCTTTCCGGAACCGGGTAATCCGGTGAGGCCGTAGACCTTCATGGGCTCACTCTCTTCCCCTTCCTTGATCTCCCTCTTGACCTCACTCCTTGTTCCCTCCTTGTTCCTTGTCACCAAGTACCCGGAGATACACATCCTCCACCTTCTTCGCAACCGATGTCATGGAATAGTCGGTGATTACCCGCTCCCGTCCACGTTTCCCCATAGCTTTTCGCAATTCAGGTGAGTTGCCCAGATAGGTGATCTTTTCCCCAAGATCCACAGCATCCGAAGGCTCGAAGATCACCCCTTCCTGCTCGGAATCGATGACCTCGGATACTCCCGGGATCCGGGCAAGGATGACCGGTTTTCCCGATGCCATTGCCTCAAGACCCACGATCCCGAAGGCTTCCAGTCGAGAGAGGGATGGCAGGATGAGCATGTCTGCCGCAGCGTAATACTCACACAGTTCCTTTCTGAGTACCGGTCCGGTGAAGGTGATCCTTTCCTGGTCCACTTCCTTTGCCATTCTTTCGAGCCGGTCCTTGTCCTCGCCCTCTCCCACAATGAGGTAATGGATGGGATTTTTTGTGTGGTTCGCCGAGAGGATAAGGCTTTCAATACCTTTATGGTGCACAATCCTTCCCACGAACATGACGATGGTCTTCTCCTGCAATCCATGGCGTTCTCTGATATGGGTTCCGTCGATATCCGGTCTGAAATAATCTATGTCCACTGCATTCGGGATCACGTCAACTGTTTTGTCCCAGGTTGCACGAGAGGTGGCAGCATAGGATTTTGTGGTACAGATGATCGCATCGGACAAGCGAATGGTCTTCTTTTCGAAAAGTGTCCGGTAAAAAGAGACGATGTACTTTCCCAGAGGGATGGGGATCTCCATGTCGCAGTGATAGGTATAGACGAACGGAATTCCTGCTTTGCGGCAAAAACCAGCAGAATAATAATTGGCGAGGGGGGGAGGGGAGTGGGCGTGAACGACGTCATAATTGCGGGATCCCAGGAATTCCTTCATGGATCGGATGAGCGGAGTTTTTGCAATGATCGCCCGTGTGGGAAGGCGATGGACCGTGAAATTATCCACCACTTCCTCGGCAGGAAGCCCCGGCTCGAACAGAGATGTAACCACCTCCACCTCATGACCCAAATCCACAAGCTTTCTCGATAGGTCGCGAACATGTGATTCGACGCCCCCGAGGTGGGGGTGAAAATAGGGAGTTATCTGTGCGATTCTCACTCCCGCCCTCCACGCATTTATGATTCCTTCGGCATCTCCGCACGTGCGGAAATGATATATTCTCCCGAATAGATATTATCGAATGGGGATTGCAAACCAAATCCCTGGAGTTCCAGTTTCCATTCTCCGGGTATGGGATCCTGGGCGTAGGTGTATACCTTCCTTTCCTGGAATTGGGTTATATCCTCCCTGTCGGATCTTCCGTCCGGGTCAATGATTGTGAGTTCCATGTACCCTGCAGAGGCTTCACTACTCCCACCACTGATCTTGAAGATCCCGGTCAGTTCGATATTCAGAATTCGTGTTCCCTCGAACACCGGGAATTTGTATATGTATTTCCTCATGGACAGATTCTCTTCGTTCATGATCTTCTTCATATTGTCGATGGTTTGTGTCGGATCAGGATTGGTGATGTTTCCTGCTACTTTCGAAGCAATTTGTTGAAAATCAGGATCTGTCCCGTCCTCCGGTTCAAGAATGAAGTTCCCTTCCTCCTGCAGGAGATACTCCCAGACGAAGTCGGGGCCGGTGTCCCCTTCCACCTTTTCCACGATACTGTCCACAATTCCCTTGTCAATGCATCCCGCTGACGAACTGATGACAATCATGATAAGGAGAGCTGGAAGAAGCACCGTGAGACGATTCTTTCCGTCTTTTTCTGTCTGGCCTCTCGACATAATGTCGTTTAGCTTACAACTTTATTATATGTATTTTGGTTGTATGACTTTACAGGTTACAGACTTTCCAGAAGGTCCTTCTCCTCGAATGTCCCAACGGTCTTCAGAATGGCAAGAACGGATGTGACGATCTCTCCATCATTCAGCTCTCCTTTCCTGGTCTCCACATCCCGAATATAATTTACGAACCTCTGGAACTTCCTGTGGTTCTTTGACCTCATGAGCTCCTCGATCCTCTTCGTGTCCGGACCCTGACTCTCCATTGCCTCACCGATCTCGTCCAGAGCACGTTTCCCCTCAGCCTTGTCCTTCTTCAGGATGTTCGTGAAATACCTGCACCAGTAGGTCTTCCCTGCCTTCTGCAGACTATCATCGAGATGCTTGTTCACAAAGTCCTCAATGGTCACATTGGATCGCATATAGGAATCACCGCTCCGGGCCCGGATCCTCCCAAGCAGCGCCTGAAGCGTTCCCTTCCTGAAGGTTTCCATATCCACAGATCGTCCGAAGATCACCCGTGCATAGGCCTCCGAGCGGTATATGATGTCCAGCATGGTCCGGTTGCTCCCCACCTCGGATAGCTCGTGACCGTGGGTGTGGACCTTTCGCCAGCTTTCAATGAGATTCACATCGGCGTCCAGGAAAATCTCAGGGAAGAACAGCCTCTTGTTCGTTCTGGCAAGATCCACGATCATCCGATTCTTGGAATGTCTGCTGTTGAATCCCACATAGATATTCGAAAGCCTGTCATTGAGCGGTTCATTGATGTTGTCCAGATCATCCATGTTTGATGTGGTGACCGCGATGAAGGATGCAGGGAAAGTTGCCCTGGATTTTGCGGGGCTGACGATGTCCTCCTGAAGGGCCTGAAGCAGTACGTTCTGTGTGCCTTTGGGGAGCTTCCCCACTTCATCCACTATGAGAAGGCCCCTGTTCGCCTGAAGGAGCTTTCCCGGTTCGAGTACCAAGGGGGAGGTGGGATCCCCGATCTCCTCAAGCTTGTGAATGTTCATGGTTCCCGTAAGATTGTCAGGGAATACCTCCGGTGAACCCTGTACCCGTGCGAACCCGTACCCTTCCTTCATCGTCATGCGGATGACCGGCACCTGCTTCGGATCCACCTTTGATGGGTCGAACCTTTCCGTCTCTCCACCCACTGCGAACCTGGTACGGCACGAGGGACAAAGGAGCATTTTTCTGGAAAATTCAGGGTCGATGGCAGAGAACGGATCATCCTGGACCGGACACCCTTCGATGGCATAGATCATCTTGGGGAAGAGACTCCAGACATCCTTGGCAAGGTTCGTCTTTCCGGAGCCCGGAGGGCCGAACAGAAGAATGTTGTTCCCTGCAATGAGAGCTGTGGTAAGCGCTTCCAGGGTGTCAAAATCGAGGATCGTATTCGGGAATAGTGACTGGAAGATACTTTCCCTGTCAAGCCCTTCCTGTGTGAGGGCTGTGATCTTTTTCATGAGGTCCCGCCTCACGAATTCTTTTGTGGTTTCTGGTGTGATTCCATTGTCGAGAAGGGTCTGAGCCGTTAGGGTTTTTGCCAAATCCTCACCACCCTGCACACCTGGCTTACGTTATTTAAGCCTTCTGCAATCCCCTTCCCCACCCTCCCCCTTTGCCCCCTGCTCCTGGATGTATTCGTTTGTGGATGATGGTGGATGGGGGTGGATTAACGCGGAGATCCCGAAGGACGCGGAGGGGGTTGTAGCAAACTGATTGAGAAACCGGTCAACAAAGGGGTGTCCGGCTGGTTATGTATTGGTGGAGGATTTTGGTTGTTTATTTTAAGGACCGTTTGATGACCGTTATAAAATGAATCAACAATTATTTTATGATAACTCTTTGAGGAAATCTACCAACACCCTTGGCTCTTTTGGAAAGCCAATCTGAAGTTTATCTTCATACTCATCTTCGAGATACACAACGTTGCCAAAAAGTTTGAACTTTACGATACTAACTTCATCAATATCAAATTGAAGGAAATCCATATAACCACGCTTATCGAGTCCTTTTGCATGCCTGTAATCAATCAGTGATACCGGCAGAGCGGGACCACCCCTCAATTTTGCTTTTACATTAATCTTCTGAGAATATTGCACCATGCCATCACCCACTACTAACAGTATCTCCGAAAGGATTTTGAGAGATACTTCAGTCAGGTTTAACATTTTG
>CAZTGJ010000251.1:0-5056 GCA_964613025.1 uncultured Thermoplasmata archaeon
ATATGGCTACCCCTCCCTTTTCCGAATTATTTCATACTTTATGTACTATAAAAAAGCAAGAAATCGAGCACCTAATTCCACAATTTATTACAATCGATGAAAATCTGTTAACCTGAATATCAGGGGTAGTTGTCACCGCAACGTTAAAATACACTTCACATGATCACTTCGCATGCAATATCATCTTACCGCGATTATCTGGGAAGAAGATGGGCAATATGTCTCGAAATGCCCGGAGCTCGAGGTGGCCAGTTGGGGATATTCCCCCCAAGAGGCGAAGGACAACCTGAAGGATGCAGTGGAGCTATTTCTTGAAAACGCAAAGGAATTGGGAATGATCGAGGATGTGCTACCATCTTTGATAGCTGAGAACAAATTCACCTCACCATTAGAGGTCACTGCATGAAACTCCCGGTTGTTTCCTCACAGAAAATTATCAGTACACTTAAACAAAATGGATTTCGACATGCCCCAAAAAAGGGGAAGGGAAGCCACCATGCATATTATCGGGTAGATGAATTTGGGAAGAAATATCTTGTGATCGTTCCCATGAAAGATCCCATCCCGAAAGGCACATTGATTTCGATCATCAAACAATCTGGGATAGCAAGAGATGTATTCATTAAATATCTGAGAAAATAAATGAAGCTTCCCACGATCTCAGAAATGTAATTTTCCTTCCCCCCCTCCCCCACCCCCCACCCACCGGACTTTCAATTGGGGATCATATTATCTCTCTTGTAGTTCAGGACTCAACAGGAATCTGGTCCAACGAAGTGTCTCAAATCCTCATCGTTCACGAGAAGGCACAAGTAATAATACAATCCATCATTCCCTCCCCAGCTTTGTTTGGTAACACTGTCAACCTCTCAGCAAACGGAACAGACGATGGCCTAATCACTAAGTATGTCTGGATCTCCCCAATCGATGGTGAGCTCTACAATGGCCCCACCTCCAATTTCTCGCTTGCCACCATTTCCATTGGTAATCACACCATATCCCTCAAGGTGCAGGATGATCTTGGAGCATGGTCAGATTAAGCGACAGGGGAACTTGTTATTGAAACCCCAAACCTTTCACCCTCGATAACACCCAGTTTTGAGTATGATCATAAGGTGGTAAAAGGGACCATAATCTTCATCGGAACAGCATCCGATCAGGACGGTACCGTTGTAAGCGTTTTCGTTTCATTGGTCGGAGGATTTTCTGATCAATTGGCAGAAGGCACAGAATCATGGAGCTTCGAACTCGATACCAGCACACTGGAGGAAGGAGAACATCATCTGCACTTCAGAAGTTTTGATGGAGAGGATTATTCGGGATCACGGCAACTAACGATAATCGTGGAACACGAGGACATAGGAGGGGGCGAGGAGGGGGGAGGCGACGACGGGGTGATTCCGGGGTTCGGTCTGGAGGCTGTGATCCTTGTGTGCTCAATTAATTTCCTCGTTCATTATCGCAAGAATAAATAATACATTGTATATTAAACAAATCAAAATGAAAGTTGCGGGTTTCGGTTTTACCTGCTCCATTCGACGTTCTTTCATCCATCAGTTTTTTCTCAGCGACCTCTGCGATCTCCGCGAGAGAATTCGAATTCCTATCCTGGAAATTTCAACCCTACCGTTACTCTTATAACAAGGTTCCAACTTGCCCCAAAAGTGAGACCATGATCGAAGTGAGATTCCATGGACGTGGCGGGCAGGGAGCCGTTGTAGCATCCAACGTTCTTGCCAACGCAGCTGCAATCGAAGGCAATGATGTACAGTCTTTTCCGTACTTCGGAGTCGAACGCCGGGGTGCCCCAGTTTCCGCTTTTACCAAGATAGACACCAAACCTATCAGGAACAAGGCCCAGATCTACGAGCCGGATTACATCGTGATCCTCGATGCTTCCCTTATCCAGGGTGTGAACGTATCCGAGGGGATCAAAGAGAACGGGATCATCATTGTAAACACCCCCCTCTCGTTGGAAGAACTCAAGCCTACATGGGATGTCAGCAAGGTGAAAACGGTCACCACCGATGCAACCGGAATAGCCATAAAGCATGGTCTCGGGAGCATTAATCAGCCCATCGTGAACACCTCGATCCTGGGTGCTTTCTCCAAGATAACGGGTCTGGTGAAAATAGAATCCATTGTTCAGGCTATCCACGATATGGTTCCAAGACGGACCGAGGACAATGCCAAGGCCGCCCAGCAGGCCTATGACGAAACGATAAATGATGCAATTAAAGATCATAATAACGATGAAAGTAACGACGCATAATCCCCCGACCAAAGGTGATCGAATGTATGACGATGAAACTTATGAAGATATTCCCTATGCACCTATCTCCACGAAGAAGTCCAAGGACGTGTTCTTCACCGGCAACTGGCGTACTATGCGTCCAATTATCGATGCGGAAAAGTGCATCAACTGTAATACCTGCTGGAAGTTCTGTCCCGATGTTTCCATCCAGCTCGGAGAGGATTATGTTTCGGTGAATTACGATTACTGCAAGGGCTGTGGGATCTGTGCTCATGAATGTCCGGTGAATGCAATTACTATGATCAGAGAAGTGGAGGCCTTGAAATGAGCCACGTGGAGATAATCACAGGAAACCACGCAGCAGCTCATGGTGCCAGGATGGCCAGAGCCCAGGTGATTGCTGCCTATCCGATCACCCCGCAGACAACAATCGTGGAAAGGATCGCCGACATGATCGCCGCAGGTGAGTTCGAAACTCAGTTCATCAAGGTGGAGAGCGAGCACTCGGCCATGGCCGCTTGTATCGCTGCATCCAATACAGGTGCCCGGACATTTACCGCAACCTCTGCCCATGGGCTCACACTCATGCACGAGCTTCTTCACTGGGCAGCAGGAGCCCGCACACCAATCGTCATGTCCAATGTGAATCGTGCCATGGGACCACCCTGGAGTGTCTGGGCCGATCACACCGATTGTATGTCACAGCGGGATACCGGTTGGATGACCCTCCATGGGGAGCGGAATCAGGAAGTTCTTGATACGATAATCCAGGCCTATAAAGTGGCCGAGGACCATGATGTTCTTCTTCCCTGCATGATAACAGAGGATGCATTCTATCTTTCTCATACAGTCGAACGGGTCGAACTCCCGGACCAGGAGCTGGTTGATGATTTCCTTCCCTCATTTGACCCCATCTACAAACTTGATCCTGAGGACCCACATATGTTCGGGTCCCTTTCCATGCCCCATCAGTATTACCCGGAACTTAGGTATAAGATCGCAGCAGCTCACGAAGTTGCTATCAAGAAGTTCGAAAAGGTGGATAAGGAGTTCGGTGAAATATTCGGTAGATCATATGGCCTGATCGACGAGTACAAGACCGAGGATGCCGAGATAATTTTCTTTGGGATTGGAACAACAGCTTCCACCGCAAAGGATGTTGTGGATGACCTCAGGGCACAGGGACACAGCGTGGGATTTGCACGGATCAGGATGTTCAGACCATTTCCCATTGAAGAGGTTAGGAGAATCGCCAAGGATGCACATTTCATCGGTGTCATCGACCGCAGCATGACCTTTGGGTACGAAGGCCCGCTCTTCACCGAGATCAAAGGAGCTCTGTATGAGAATCGAAACAGGCCCATGATCAAGAACTATCTTGTCGGTATCGGGGGACGCGATGTAACACTAAAAATAATCGAAGGATTGTTCACGGATGCCTTTGAACTTTTGGAGAAGGGGGAGAAGGATATCGAAGTCCAGTGGATCGATCTCAAAGGTGAACAGGGAATCCATGAGAGGGGGAGGTATTGAAATGGCCAAGCTGACGATTCCAGAGGAAGAACTGATGTATTCCGGCCACATGGCCTGTCTTGGATGTGGCGCAGCCCATGCCATGCGATATGCACTTAAAGCACTGGGAAAGGATACCATCATGACTATACCAGCGTGCTGCTGGGCAGTCATTCCAGGAGTACTTCCCTTTACCTGTATGAGCATCCCAACACTTTCAACCGCCTTCGAGACAACGGGTGTTTCCATTTCCGGTGTGAGGGCAGCGCTGGATGCCCGGGGAGTTAAAGATGTCAATGTTGTGGGATGGGCAGGAGACGGTGGTACCGTAGATATCGGGATCCAGGCACTTTCAGGGGCCGCAGAAAGGAATGACGATGTGATCTATTTCATGTACGATAACGAGGCCTACATGAACACCGGGATACAGAGGAGCGGAAGCACTCCCATTGGGGCATGGACCACCACTACTCCGGTTGGAAAGAGTGGGGAATGGGAGAAGAGCCCGAAGAAGAAGATGATAGAGATCCTGGCTGCCCATCGAATACCATACGCAGCAACCGCAAGTATTGCTTATCCCGAGGACCTCATCCGCAAAGTGAGAAAGGCAAAGGAGATCAAGGGTTTCAGGTTCATCCATATATATGCTCCTTGCCCCACAGGATGGAAATCCGACCCCAGCAGAACGATCGAGCTGGCGCGAATGGCAGTTCAGACAAATCTCTTCCCTCTTTATGAGGTTGAGAACGGGGTCTATAACATCAACATGAGACCTAAGGGGACTCCAATCGAGGATTACCTCAGAATTCAGGGACGATTCCGCCATCTCCCGGAAGAAATCATTGAATTTACAAAGAAGACTGTTGAAAAGGAGTGGAGCTACCTCCTCAAGCTTGAAAAGTTCACCCAAGAGGTTCATTCAGAGGACGGATAGGACCCTGCTATTCAGCTGATACTTCAATCCGTGTGGTTCTGATTTTCCATTTTCTACAATCACCTTATTTATTCCATCCTATCCGAGTCTCAATTCCCACACCATGCTAATCTCCTACACCCCTCCTCAAACATCATTCTCTTTCCCCCACCTCCTTCTATAAAAACCATTATTTAAGAATCCCTCTTCCCCGTTCTCCCCCCCCTTAAAAAAACCGTTTCTCCTTACACCCTCCCGTCTACGCTGCTTCCCACTTTTTTTATTGCAAAGAAAACAACTATTACCTCCTCCACCCTTCACTCAGCCATTAAATTGGTTGATCATTTATATATTATCAATAAGTATAAATAGTGGCC
>CAZTGJ010000252.1:0-5024 GCA_964613025.1 uncultured Thermoplasmata archaeon
ACCTTAACCTATCATCTTGATCCATCATCATAATCCATCATCTTGATCCATCATCATAATCCATCATCTTGATCCATCATCTCGTTTCATTCTTTTTCTTTTACATGGTACGACCCAGAACGCTCCGTCCTTCAGGGCGGAGATGAATGGCTCGAATAACGATACGCCGGAAAACGCCAGCTCCTTTAGGGGCTGGTAGTTTACGTTATTTCTTCATATTTCTTCACACTGGCCTCCTTTTCGTTTTCCCCCCCCGACTCCCCTCCCCCACCCCTCGTTTCGATTTTGTCCCGGAGATATTCGTGTTCCTGTCAAACCTGAATTCCAATCTCTTTTTAAATTTCCGTCTGCTGTGAGTTCCTATGCGTGTACCACTATTCACGACATTGTTGTATAATATGCCCCATGGTATGCCTTCACGTGGCAGGGGCTGGGAGGTAATCATATGTCAACGAAACACCTTAGTGTAATCATTTTCCTCATAGGATGCTGTGCCGCAGTTTTTCCGGCATACTCAGGTACAATTCAGGCAGAAGAAGATACCGGTTCCATGGTACTGAGATCCATTGATGTGCACTCCATCATTGACAATGGGTATGCGGTAACAGAGATATTGTATGGCTACGAGAACACAGGTGAAAACACCAGGGAAGCTTCCTTCGGTGTGACAATTCCGGACAATGCGTTCATTTCCAATTTTTCCCTCTCTCTTGGAAATACAACGTATTTTGCAGATGTCCTGACCAAGGACGAAGCTCGGGAGCACTATGATGATGCCGTGGCATCAGGTAAAACAGCAGGGCTTGCCGAGCAACGGAACACAAAGCTGTTCACATTCGCTGTGAATGTGGAAAGCGGCCAGTTAGCGCGAGCCACACTCCGATACGAACATTACCTCAACAGGTATCTTGGGGAGCGGATCTTTCCTTTGTATTTCTCATCTATGACCGCTGAACCCGAGACATTCGAACTCCGTGTGAATATCAATTCGGATGCCGGGATCACCCGACATTCCTATGATAATTATGAGAGTCAGATCACTGAGAGCTGGGACAGTTCCCATGTCCTCACAATAAATATGAACAGCGATGCTCTGCCTCCCCTGCATGACTTCGCTATTACCTATGAGGAAGCGATACAGCCGGTGAACGGAAGCTTTATTGGTTATTATGATACTGCGAATGAGGAGTACTATTTCCTCAACAGCTTCTCTCCGATGAAGGGTGACATTGGTGATGGTTTCTCCAAGGACATCGTCTTCGTATTGGACAAATCAGGATCCATGGGAGGTGAGAACAAGATCGAACAGCTCAAAGAATCCTTCCTTGAGATCCTTGATCAGCTTCCCGAAGAGGACAGATTCGGGATCATCATGTTTGATTCAGACTATGATCTTTTCAAGCCGGAACTCGTACAGGCTACCAGATCACATAAGGAGGAGGCACGGGAGTATCTGAGGTCACAGGGTTCCGGAGGGGGAACGAAACTTCTCGAAGGACTGGAAAAGTCATTGAATCTGCTGTCGGTGACAGAATCCAGGGCTCCCATTGTGGTCATGCTTACAGATGGAAAAGCCAGTCGGAGCCCGGTTATGATACGAGAGCGCATTGCCGAGGTGAACACGAACTTCGTTCCCATCTTCACTCTGGGATTCGGGACTGATGTGGATTTCGATTTCCTCACTGCGCTGAGCCTTGAGAACCACGCGAAATCCCAGCAGATATTCATCGGTGAGGATGCCAGTGAACAGATTGTTGATTTCTACGAGACAATATCCTCCACCCTCCTGAGGAACATCGAAATTGATTACAGTGGCGGGGCGTACGACTATTTCCCTGAAATGATCCCGGCCCTATACGAGGGGAGCGAGAATATCGTAGTAGGGAAGCTGTACCTCAATGATATCGGAGATGAAGACGGAGATACTTTCACCACAACATTCAGAGCCGAAACCCCTGAGGGGACCAAGGAATTCAATGCCAGTTATCCAGTAAGCACCAGTGACACGGATCATGAGGCCGTGAAGCGGTTCTGGAGCTATGCACGAATCTTCCAGCTCATGGATGAACTAACCCTGGTATCAGGGGACGAAAGGGAGATCCTCATCACCGAGATCGAAAACCTATCCATTGAAGCACATTTTGTGACCCCCTATACCTCACTCTATCTCGAGGTCTCGGAGGATGACTCGTCCCAGGGGTCGGAAGACGATGGAGAGGAAGAAGAAGAGGAGGGGGATTCAGGAGGATCCTCAGGCACCAAGCAATCATCCCATTCACCCTACAACTCGCCGCAGATTTCCGGTGGGGACTCTCTGGGGGTTCCCAGCGGAGGTAGTGGTGCGGCTCCTGCATCGAATGCTGATAAGGCAAGCGGGGGAATAAACAATTCGAGCTTTCCACTGGCAGCGTACTTCGGACTGATGATGATCATTGTCCTGGGATTATTCTTCATCGTACGCTTCTGGAAACGAAAGATCGATCTTCGGAAGGTTCTGAATGGAGGGATGACGGGGAGTACAGCAAGGGAGGGAAATCCGGGGAGAGAACCATGAACGGATGGCATCCATTTTCAGCCTTCACCTTTTTGATCAAATTCCATCCATCCATCCATCCATCCATCCATCCACTCACCTGCTCCCCTTCCTTTTATCCACTCAGCTATCAATCAATCAATCAATCAATCAACCGCTCTATCCACCCAATTATCTATCAATAAATCAATCCATTAGTCAATCAACAATTCCAGAGGTGGACCAATGTACTTAATATATATGATGTCACATTTGCCGGTATGCCATCAAACGGCGGTAAGTAGGAGGTAACAACGTGTCAGCCAAACATCTCAGTTTGATCGTGGCCCTCATTGGGCTGTGTGCAGCAATGGTTCCTGCATTCTCAGTGGAAGCAGGAGCAGAGGAAACCAATGGATCCGTGATCCTGAGGTCCGTTGAAATATCAACAACGATCGACAATGCGTATGCCATCACCGAGATCACCTACAACTACGAGAACACTGGCGACGAAGCGGGTGAAGCGGTCTTCAGTCTTTCCATCCCGGAAAAAGCGTTCATTTCCAACTTTTCTCTCACCCTGGGAAATTCTACCTATTATGCGGACGTTCTTACCAGGGATGAGGCACGGGAAAGATACGATGATGCCGTGGCCTCGGGCAACACCGCAGGGCTGGGAGAGCAGCAGGATACAAAACATTTCTCCTTTTCCGTGAACATCGAAGGAGGACAGACTGCTGGCGCAACATTACGGTATGAACATCACATCACCAGATTCCTGGGTGAACGTTCCTATGAACTATTCCTGTCCTCCATGAGTGCCGATCCCGAATCCCTGGATCTGTCCATTGATATATCTTCAGCGTCAGGGGTCACCGGTCTGACCGTTGAAAACTATGAAGATGAAGTTGAGGAGATCTGGGAAAGTTCCCACAAACTCACGATTGCCATGGAGGGGGATGGACTCATCTATCAGGAGGATCTTGTGATACGATACACCGAAGAGGGGATGCCGGAGAATGGCAGCCTCGTGGGATATTACGACAGCGAATCAGAAGAGTATTACTTCCTCAACGTCTTCTCACCTGATAAGAGTAACATTGGAGGGGGTTTTTCCAGGGACATCATATTTGTGCTGGACAAATCCGGTTCCATGGGAGGGGACAAGATGGACCAGCTCAAACAGGCATTTCTCGAGATACTTGACCAGCTCCCCGAGGATGACAGGTTCGGGATCATCATGTTCGATGACAAGATCGAGCTCTTCAGGTCAGAATTGAGGGTGGCCAACGAGACCAATAAGCAGCATGCCAAGGAGTATCTGAACGCCCAGACGGCGGACGGAAGCACCAATCTTTATGACGGCCTGGAGAAGGGGCTGGAAATGTTGGCTTCCTCTGAGGCACGGGCTCCCATCATCGTCATGCTCACCGATGGGAAAGCAAACCACGGAACGTATACCTCTCCATTCCCGATCAGGGAGCACATCAGGGAGAAGAACACTATCTTCTGTCCTATCTTCACCCTGGGATTCGGAACTGATGTGGATTTCGAATTCCTCACTGCACTGAGCCTGGAAAACTATGCAAAGGCCCAGCAGATATTCCTCGGTGAGAATGCAGGGGAGCAGATCGTGAACTTCTATGATACCATCTCCACCACCCTTTTGAAAAGGATCAGCATCGAGTATAGTGGCGGGGCATACGACTATTTCCCCGAGAGCATTCCCGCCCTCTATGAGGGGAGCGAGAATGTCATAGTGGGAAAGCTCAACCTTACGGGTACCGGGGAAGATAATGATACCCTCACTACGTCATTCAGCGCCGAAACTCCCGAAGGAATCAGGGAATTCAATGCCACGTATCAAGTGAGCGTCAATGATACGGATCATGATGCCGTGAAGCGGTTCTGGAGCTTTGCCCGGATCCATCAGCTTCTGGACGAGCTCACCCTGACCTCGGGGGAGGAAAAGGACAACATCATCTCAGAGATCGAAGATCTCTCCATTGCTGCGCATTTTGTGACCCCGTATACCTCACTCTATCTCGAGGTTCAGCAGGATGATGAAGACCAGGGATCGGAAGATGATGGGGGGGAAGATGATACCGGGGGGTCGGATCCAGGACCAACATCACAGTCAAATGATCCCTACACATCACCCTATGACTCACCTCAGCCGAGAGGGGGTGGTTCTCTTGGTGTTCCCAGCGACGGATCGGATGAGGATGGGAGTACTGATGGGGGATTTGGAGCTCCATTGGGAGGTATCTATACGATCATGGCATTCGTTATCGTTGCCATCATGAGCCTGATAAGGTCAAACCGCAATGTGAGAAAGAAAAGAGAGAAGTGAGAAAGATAGGGATGAAAACAAGCTCACACTACTAAAAATACAAAGAAATGATGAATACGAGAATGGACATATTGAAAGATAGAAAAATGATAATCAATGAAGGTCATATAAATAGAGAAAAATTAGAAAAAGATAGAGAAAAAAATAAAAAAAGGAGAG
>CAZTGJ010000253.1:0-5012 GCA_964613025.1 uncultured Thermoplasmata archaeon
GTGGGTTCTGGGAACTGAGTAAATTGTGAGGTTGGCGTGGTGAAGTGGGGAGGGGAAGATGGGGAGGGAGAGGAGACAGAATATGTGTGCGAAAAAGGATGGGATGAGGTGTGAGATGATGAAGGAGGAGAGAAGGCAGAAGAGTGAAGGGAATTGGGGAAGGAATCTGTGTGAGATGGTGGGGGGGAGGGGGAAGCGGGGACTGATTGGGTTTGATGGGAAGCTGGAAACTGTGAGAGGGAGGAAGAGGAGGAGTAGAAGGAGGAGGATGTGGGGGGGAAGCGGGTAGATACCACGGGGTCCGGCTGTGCTGATCCATGATCATGGGCTGGACCGGGTTGCCTGGGTTCCGTAATATTCATGTCAGGGAAGGAGGAATGGGCTCCGCTGTCAAGTCCGTCATAGTCGGGATCGTGAGAATTCCGGGCAACCGTAGGTATGTGAAGGACATCCTGGTGAGGTGGTTTGTGGTTCCTAAAATAGTCCTGCTCCTGAATTGATTCGGAGAGGGTATTCTCATAGTGAGATTGAAATTGTCCTGCGTTTGGTTGGTTGTTCTGGATAACTTTTCGCCTCATTGATATCACCCCTCTATGATATCACGGACTTCATGATACACCATGAGACGCTTATATAATTTTGGGTGAGAAAAAGGGGGAAAAATCGACATCGATTCTATGTACTCCATTACGAAATCTATTTTATGACAAAGTCAGAGATCTAGTAAAAAATCAGAGATATGAAGAATTAAAACAATTCTCTGTCCCGTTGGTTGAGAATAGGCGAGGTCTCCCGGTCCTCTCTGACCATCTGTACCTCCTGATAGTCCTTCCATTCCCTGGGTGCATTACTGCTCGAACCCCCTGGCCTGGTGTACCGCTCTCGTATAGAAACGGTGACCGGCGTATTGATGGCCGAACCCACTACCACTGCCTGACCGGTGGTAAGCGAGGGAAGTTCGTCCAGAAGATCTGCGGTCACCGACTCCACCGATTGTTTGATATTATCCTGATCCGCAGGATTGATGATTTTCATGATCACCTGGGTCATGCACTGGGAAAGGATATCCGAATCGAGTTTTCCCGGCCTCTGGGTTACCAGACAGGTGCCGACCCCAAACTTCCGACCCTCCGATAGTATGGTCTTGAGCACCTTTTTCGCCCGGGATTCCCCTGAAGCCGGGGCAAAACGGTGGGCCTCCTCCAGCACCACGAAAACGGGATATGGGAGGTAATGCTCATCATCATCAGAGATCGTGTCTTTCTTGGTCTTGATCCTGGCCTTGAGGATCTTTCGCAGGAGGATCGATGCGATGAGCTGCTGATGTCCCTCCTCCAGTTCGGACATATCAATGATGGAAAGAAGCCCTGGTCTCAGAATTTCCCGGAGTGGCGTGTATTCGCCGGTACTGAAGAGCTTCTTTTTGGCATGTGCCTTCAGCCGCCAACTGAGTCCGTCCACACTGGATGAATTGGAGTCATCCCGTACGGATCCGATGTCTTCCATGATCTCAGCAAAACCGAACCGCTTGTTTCTTCCTCTTCCCAGACGGGAAAGGGATTCGTGAAGGAGATTGAGCATCTTGTCAGAGGCATCCTTGAGGATACCGCTCCAATCCGTGGATTCCAGATCGGAATAGCGGATCCTGATGTCCTCCTCTGAAAGTACTTTGACCTCCGGAAGGTATCCCTCGTTCACCAGGGGATTATCTTTGAGATTCCTCATTTCGCTCAATGTTGCGTATTCGCTGTGGGGATCAAGGACGAGAACCGCAGCCCGGTTAAAGGTTCCCATGAGCTCCTCCAGCAGGACTCCGACAGTATAGGATTTTCCCGAGCCTGTGGCGGCAAGGACCGCAAGGTGTTTGGCAACGAGTTCTCCCACATCAAGGGATATGGGAACCCGCTCCCCCGGTCGATTGAGCAGGTATCCGATAAGGGCCGTTCCTTCCTCCCTCCCCCCCCTTCCCAGGACAAATCGGAGATGGTCGTCACTGGCAAGATATACTTTCGTTCCCTGAAGCGGGGGAATGCGGGGGTTGACGAATTTGAATATGTCGTGGAAATAACCGACAATGGAAACCTCAACTTCGAACAAAGGCGAATAGCCGTCGATCCCCGTTGTCTGGAGAATCTCATCGGGGGAGACATCCACCAGGGAGAGATAGCTGTCCGGGAAATCCCGTATGGATTCACGGGAGGTCGCCCGTCCAAGTACGTTTCTCCGGGTTCCCGATTCATCGGTCACCTGGTAATACAGGAACTCACCGATCTTCACCAGATCCGTATCCTTTGTGATGAAAGAATATCCGGTTGTTCCCCTGGGCGCCTTCACCCTTCCCACGGCTACCCCTTCATGGGCTTCATCGTAGCCATCCTTTCCCTCATGGGCTGCTCCCGAAACGTTCTTTCCTTCATAAGCCACTTCGAAGACGTCTTTTCCTCTCTCCAGCGCCATGTTTATTTCCCCCCCCGTTTGTTTCCTGTATTCGCAGCAGAGCCACTCTCTCCCTCGATCACAGGTTCCCTGTCTTTCATCATTCCCCTGTTCATCACCCATGGTGAGGATTCCAGATGCTCGATACTCCTTTGATAGAAATCCTCAATCCGACTTCCGATAGCTTCGATCTCATGGTCATTCAATCCAATCAGGGGATAGAAGACGGGTTGATTCTCCACCTTCAGCAGTGAGGGAGGATCCTGATATTTCGACCCAACCACCACAGCATGGGCCTGCATCTCCTCCATGAATGTATGAATGATCTTCGTATCAATTTCATTGTCGATCACGATGAGTTCCATCCGGTGGTCGAATTGGTTCAACTGCTTAAATGCTTTCTGGACCTCATCGACGGAGGCAGGTCTCTCCCGGGTCCCGGACAGCTTCCCTGCCCGTTCCAGTTCCCGTTCCCAGGTTTGCTCTTTGTCATTCCCGGATTGGCCTCCAACCCGAGCAGATGATTGTTGTGTAAAGTGAAGGGGGATGAGGGTGCATCCCCGTTTCATGAGAAGGAATCCTGCCGCCATGGAATTGGATCCGGATAGCAAAAGCACCACCCTTCCCTGACTCCCCTGGGGGACCCCTCCCATTCCACGATGGCTTTCAGTGAAGAGAAATCCCCTTCTTCCCCTGATCTCGAGATGAATGGTCACATCCGGATCCTTGAGTTTGACCCGGAGTCCGGGAATGGTTTCCAGTATCCTTTCCCCGGATAATGCTGCTGCCTCCTGACTGGTGAAGGAATGGCTTCCCGCTCTCCTGGCTCTCACCGCAAAGGTGTTTCCCCTGGATAGGAAACGTTTCGCGAAGTCTGCCGCCTTACTCACGACGGTCTCCATTCCCTCGATGATCTCGAACTCCTGGACCGGACTGACCGAGAAAATTCCCGGCATATGCTGGAGGAGAAAAATACTGAATTCCAAGTTCGCTTCTGAGGTGTGGAGAAATATCCTTCCCTGTTCCCGTTCCATCACCCAATCTATCCCATGTCTTTCAAACTGGCGGGATATCGCCTCCATGAGCTGCTCCTCAAATCGTCTTCGAACCTTGTGGCTCTTGAGGGCAAGTTCCCCATAGCGAATTAAAATAAGTGACATCAATGGCCACCAGGTCCAAACGAATCGGATTATCAATCCGTTTCGATCTTTTCTGCCATTTCCTGTGCGGTGATGTTGAGACGGACAAGATCACCGATCTGATCGATGAATTCCGGTGTGATGCGGGCAGTGGCACCCATGATCCCACCGATTCCAAGCTCTTTGCTTATCTGCCTCGGGATCTTCACAAGGAGACATTCCACTGTCCAGTCGCTGATATTGATAACCATGTCCTTGACCTTCCCGATGTTCATGGCACCGGTATCCATGACACTTTTCCCGACGATGCTTTTTGTTTCATACATTTCACTCATTGCAATGTCTCCTTTCAATAGTTCATAGAACAATCATGTTGCGCTCAGAAACAAACTTTTATTACGCGTCAACAGAAGGAGTCCTATTTAAAAACCTTCCCGGCGTTGCTGATCAACCGTCCCATGGTTTTGATCATCTTTCCGGATACCTCGAAGATCTCTCCGGAAGCCTCGATCAATTCACCGGAAAGGAGTACGAGGCCGGTAACAACCTTTGCCAGATCCTTTCCCAGGTTTACAGTTGTGTTCAGGGCATCGACACCGATCCTCGCTGTTGTCTTGACCGCATCTGATCCTGCATGAAGCATATCCACACTGGTGTCCATGAGGGTGCCTGAAGCATCCCCCATCTCCTTTGTGAGATCGACTGTGGCAGATGCAGCATCCTTGGAACTTCCCAATCCGAGGGTGGTTGCAAGCTTGGATGCCTGCTTTGAAAGATCCATCACAGTCCCAACTGCCCTTGTGGCCTGGGTGATGACGTCCTCAGTGGTTTGTTCCACTGTCTTGATGCCCTCTTCGATCTCTTTCGTTGGAATGGGGCTCTGCTTTTCTTCAGTTTTCGTTTCTTTCTTTGGTGGCATGTATATCACATTCCCGAAAAACCGTGATATTTTTTGGTGAATAGGTTTTTAAATCCTATAAATAATTTGTGTCGGATAAACGAAACCTTGAAAAATAATCCAATTTTCTCTTTACCAATTTCCGTAGAGAAAAACTTCGATGACCGTTGAAATGATCAATTACCGACCGGTGGTAATGTTTTTTTATATTTTGAGTTTTCTGAATTCGATTAATTTTTCAAGTTCGGCCACGGACAGGCCTGATCCCTTTGAAAAATGTCCTCTTTTTGAACACTTGTAATCCGGTTTGGAATCGAATGCGTTCGGATCATAGTCCATAGGCTTGACCTTTCCATTCGTTTCCAATCCGACCTTTTCGTCGAACTCAAAATAACAAATGGGGCAATACTTGCGAGCCAATACGAAACACCCTACCTTGTAACTCGTTTCCCTAAATATATACATTGGGAAAAAAATAGTGAAAATTGGGTAGTGTCCTAAGTTATACCGCATAATGGGTCATTAAAAATTCATCCCAT
>CAZTGJ010000254.1:0-4972 GCA_964613025.1 uncultured Thermoplasmata archaeon
ATTTTACGATGATTAAATATATTTTGGTGTTCTGTTATGAAACACCCTCTAAGGAAAGGATTTTAAACCATCACTTAAATTACGTGCTTGTGATAAAATGGCCATAGGATTTGTACTGATAAGTACTGCTCCCACCAAAGAGCACGATGTGTATTCAAAACTGCTCAAGATCAACGAGGTCACCGAGCTTTATCCTTTGTTCGGTGATTATGATCTGATCGCAAAGCTTGAGACAGAAGATTACAACCGTCTTGGCCAGATCGTGGTCGAGGTCATCCGGGGAATTGACGGTGTGATCGATACGAAAACACTCACCGGCATTAATTTCTAAAACGATCTCTAGACTATATCTGAAAAAATGATGAATGTGGTGTGAATATGGATATGATTGTTGCATTCTTTAGTATGTTTTTACTGCTTTTCGGCCTTTCGGCATTGGGTCTGGGAATTTTTACCACCTATTTCGGGGCTGGAAAAAGCAGGATCATCGGAGCAATTCTCACAGGAATCGGCATCATTGTTCTCCTGATATTCTATTTCCTGAGCATGGGTGAGTTCGGCTATGACTGGGAAACGGAGGATGTCAGTGATTCCTTTATTGGAATCCTTGGTATCGGAATCGGAATGGGATTATCGTTCGGCCTGGTCATTGGGCTCATGATGATCATCAAGGAGGATGAACCTGATATTCCGGGACTGGAGGATTGGGAAAAGGAGTTAGCAGAAACGGATACCGCGGACGAAAAATCCGGGGAAGAAACCGTTGGTGAGGCAGCAGATGGGGAGGAACCGAAACCCGACGAGGCGAAGCCAGATGAGGTCCCCGAAATGCCCCCAGCATCGATAGAATCTGTTGATGAACCTGTGCCATCAGGCGAGGATGAACCGGCACCCGAATCCGAAGATGATATGTCCGAATTCCTGAAAGATAAGGAAGAGAAGAAGATCGTCAAGGAAGACTGGGAAAAGGTAGGTGAGGAACCAACTGATGCGGATCAAGAGGAGATCCCTGCTCCAGAGGTTCCCGCACCTGAAGAGCCTCCAGCGGATGAGGAAATGGAAAGAGTCCCAACTACTGAAGAACCACCAATGGATGAGAAAATAGAAGATGTTCCACCAGCTCCTGAAGAACCTCCGTTAGACGAGGAACCACAGGATGAAGACGATGTTCCCACTGAAGAAGCCATACCAGAGAAAAAGGAGGGTGAGTAATATGGATCTTGTCGGAGGTACTGAATTATTCGAATATGTTTTCCTTCTGTCCTTTGGTCTGTGTTCCCTCGGGATCGGCGTGGTCACCGCTAAATTCGGTTCAGGTGTAAGCAGAAAGATCGGGGTAATAACAGCGATAATCGGTATCATTTTCATCGGGATCTTCTATGCTGTTGCCGACGGTCCCGTGGAAGTCCTCCAGTTCACCATCGTGAGCGGACTCGGAGCAATGCTCGGTGGGATACTGGGTCTTGGAATATTCCTTGTAGCCATCATGAAATCCTGAGCGGCTAAAGTGTTATAATCTCAATCCAACACGTTTGGCTCCATGAATACCCTTTCGGAAATTATTGATTCCCTCATCCAGCGTGGGCTGTGTGACCACTGCCTAGGACGCCAGTTAGGGAAACTCTCTACCGGTACGACCAATGACGAACGGGGAAGAACCCTTCGGCTCTTTTCCAGCATGTCCGAGCATTTTGACGCCGCATTGAAAACAAACGAAAACGATAGGATTTCTGACGATGGTGATTCTGAGGAGGGTTCCGCTCAGATTGCAAAGAATGGAGATGCGCAGGCAACGGAGAGCACGACTGAACAGGATGCCGGGGATGGAGATAAGCTGCACACGGGGGACAGAGTCGAACAGGAACCTGAAGAAAGGGAAAAGCAGGACAAGGGGAACAGAGATCATCAGAATACAGAGAAAGGGGGTGAGCAGGAAATAGGAAACGGGGTGGAAAAGGATGCTGGGGGCGGAGATGAACGGAATATGGGGGAAAAAGGCGAACAATATTCCGGAAATATTACAGGGGAATGTTCCCTGTGCGGAGGTTTGTTCACAGAAACCGACACCTTTGCAGATCTTGTGGTAAAAGCATTTTCCGGATACGAGTTCGACACCTATCTCATCGGAAGTGTGCTTGATGCTGATATGATCGAGGCAGAGAATCAGATCATAGATGAATTGGGTATCGCAGAGTTTGGGGAAGGCATGAAAAGCGAGATGAACAGAGTGATCGGGTTGAAGGTGTACGACAGGATCGGTAAGGAGGTATCTTTCAATAAGCCGGACATCGTCGGGGTCGTTGACACACGGTTCGATTCGGTATCCCTTCAGCTTTCGCCAATGTTCCTGTACGGAAGATATCAGAAATTCGACAGGACAATTCCGCAAACGATCTGGAACTGTAAACGGTGCAGGGGGAAGGGGTGTGAGTACTGTGATGGCACGGGAAAGATCTACCAAACCAGTGTTCAGGAAATCATCGGAGACGTGGTTCTCAAAGAGATCGGAGGATCAGCGCACATTTTCCATGGCATGGGGAGGGAGGATATCGACGCTCGAATGATCGGAACCGGAAGACCGTTCATCCTCGAGATTTCAAATCCGAAGAAACGGAATGTTGACCTGAAAGCATTGACCGAATTGGTGAACTCCGGTGCTCCGGAACAGGTGAAGATCTCAGTGCTGTCGATCACGAAAAGAGAGATGGTCAGCCGGATCAAGAATATGAAGACGGACAAGTCATATCTGGCCGAGGTGGAATTCGAAGAGGAGATCAGTGAAGAGCACTTGAAGGAGCTGGAAGGGGCGTTCTCCGGTCAGATGATCTCACAACGCACTCCGACACGTGTGGCACACCGAAGGAGCGATCTTATCAGGGAGCGAAAAGTTATAAATATGAACTGCAAAATGCACGACGGTCGACACGCTGCTTTCACGATCAAGGGTGAGAGTGGTCTATATATTAAGGAACTTATCAATGGTAACGAAGGGAGGACACAGCCCAGCGTGTCCGGTCATCTTGGAATCGGATGCAATGTCACCTCCCTGGACGTACTTGAAGTCCATTATGATGAAAACCTCGATCTTGGGTGAGAAATATGGTACGAAATTCGAAAGGCACCAGAACCGGAACACGAAAAATCATCAGCCGCAAACCAAGGGAGCGAGGGCTATCCCCTATCACCCATTCTATAAAAATATACGAAGTCGGGGAATATGTCAATATCGTTATTGACCCAAGTATTCACGACGGCATGCCCCATAAAAGATTCCATGGGCTTACCGGAGTTGTTCACAAGATTCAGGGTAATGCGTATATTGTCAAAGTCAAGGTGGGCAACAAATTCAAGCACCCGATTATTTGTCCGGAACATCTGAGGACATCGAACTGATAAGCTTTCCGGGGTATTTCCATGACTGAGAAAAAATTAAGGTTGGTCACCACCGCAGAGGTTAAGGAGATCTTGCAATCAGAGATCGAGGAGCGCGAGGAACCAACGAATGAACAAAAGTATGCAAAGGAGCATGCAGATAGATTCGGTAAGATCAAGGCAAAGGGCGCCATATCCATGGTTGACGAACTCATGGAAAGTGTCCCCAGGGTCAAGGAACACCTTGCCTACAAACTGGCTGATTTCCTTCCGGAACATCCTGATGATGTCAAAGTGATATTTGCACGGGAACGTTTCACACTTGGTGATGACGAGATCAAGCAGATCCTCGACATTTCATTAAAATACCGGCCGATAGAATGAATTGAAAAGGAATGGAGCTGAGAATTATAGAATTATTGAGTTTTTCTAACAGGGTGATGATACATGGAAGAGTATGCATATGTCCTCGATTATCTTTCACAGGGAAGAACCGACCCTAACGACCCAAAGCGGCCGATGAGAAGGGAACCCATTGTACTGGCCGTCGGGGAAACTGAATTCAAGCTCTTCGAACTCCTGCCTCAGAGAAATGTAACGCTATCAATCGGGGATCGGGTGTTCATTGGAAAAGACGTCGAGATGAGGCAGAAGATCCATAGTGTTCGCGGCAGGATCGGATTCCACAAACTCACTCATACGGCAAGCGCCGAACTTCCATTCATTCTCGAGGAGATCATACGGTCGAACGAGGAGCGATTTGTGTCTTTCTTCAACAACGCCCATCCGATAAATACACGATATCACATGCTGGAACTTCTGCCCGGCATGGGGAAGAAGATGATGTGGGCGATCGTGAACGAACAGAAGGCGAACGGTCCTTACAAGAGTATCAAGGATCTTGAGGAAAGGGTTTCCATTGTACATCATCCAGAGAAGGTCCTGGCAAAGCGTATCGAGTATGAGATCAAGGAGCGGACTCTGAAGTATCGTCTTTTCGTGGCAAAGTAGTACCGATTGCCTACTGGGTTAACACGAACGTTTCCCCCCCCACCTCCCCACCCCTTCCTCCCTGCCATCCGTTTATATTGTCCATTCATTACCCACTTAGTTTATCTTCGATTTCATTTGATCTTCCCTGGTGCCGGTTCGCCCCGCGTCCCCCTCCCCACCCCCCACCTTATCCTACTCCGGTTAAACTATGTTTCCGCAGAAATACATTATCGACACGGCGACGAAACAAACAACACAACGAATGGAGACCGATTCGAACAACAATACGGGGCAGGGAGCGGTGTGGGGGGAGTAGCGTCTGGCACCAAATTACCAGTAATAATAGTGCTGATTCGTCATTTTTCGTGATTCCCCGAACCGTACCTCGATTCCGGTGGTGACGTCTTGGATATCGTAATTTCGGTGATCGCAACCATAGCAAAGATGGAGCGTGAGAAGATCAGTGAGCGGACCAAGGCTGGACTCGCACGAGCGAAGGCACAGGGAGTTTAATTGAGGAAGAGATAATCGAAACCACAGTTGGGGGGGGCGAAGGGGGGGGTCGCGCCTGACAGAGAAAGGAAAGAAGCTGGTACAGGATTATATT
>CAZTGJ010000255.1:0-4939 GCA_964613025.1 uncultured Thermoplasmata archaeon
ACTGTCAATTGAAAAATTGTGACTTTTCAGCGTAAGCAAGTGTCAAACTTGGGTAGTAAACAAGGATTCGCTCATGGTGGACGGATTCTCCATATCTCTATCCTCCTCATCCACAGAGGCCATACTCCCCTCCACATTTGATTCCGTATCCGTCTATGTACAGACACCCAGGGAGTTCGGATGGAGAAATCGCTATTATCAACTCGAATTGAAAGCCACATCTGAGATTGACGGGCAGAGCGACTCCTACTCACTCGCCATATGGGTTCACGGTCCCGGGGTGTCTGATTTCGAACCCCTCTTCTCACTTATTATTCTTGCAGAGATAGGGATATTCTATGTGAGGTGGAGAAAAAGTAGAATGCCCCATTGTTCTGAGGATTATCCCATGTGATCGTAAAGATCTTCACCGGGATTTCCTTGCAAAATACAAATCTTAATAAGAGAAAAGAAACACTGCCCATTCATACCACATGAGAGGGTGTTCCCTCTCAGGGTACCGATTTCATAAACAGGGAATTATAACAGATGATCTCGCCGGAATCGTTAACATTTCGTTCACATTTTCCAAACCAGACGGTGTGATCAAACCACCTATTCTGGTTATGAAATCGGATACTGCCAATGACAAAAAGAAAATTAAAATAATGGAGGGCACTGCATGGATCTGAGACAACGATTGAAGATACCCACCGAAAAGGTGGACGATATTAATGCATTTCTTCTGGACCCGGATAACGAACTCATCAATACGTTTCTTGAGGTCGTGGATAAATACGGAGGTGTTGAAGAGATCAACAGGAAGGCAAAGGAAAACGGCAAGGTGGAGAATCTCATCGGCAGACTGGAGAAACTCAATTCACCCTATGTTGAAGATCTCAACTGGCTCACAGGCCAGATGGAGGCAAATGCCTTCATCAGTGAGGAGGAGTACCGGAAGAAAGTTCTTGGTGAACGCTATGGTTCCGTAGAATTCAATGATGATTGTGCCGTGACCCTGGAGGTCTCCGCACTTCAGTACTTCCCCTGGTTCATCCATGAGGCAAAACAGGCTGTCCGGAATCAGGAGCTTATGCCGGGAAGGTTCATCAAGGTCAGGAACATGGCGGAACAGGAGCAGGACCATGATCTCATTGCCACAGCCGCCGCCATGCAGATCATCGGTTCGAGCTGGTGTGAGACCCTCGATACCAAGGGTACGGATGGGTCCAATGTTCACCTGGGTGGTCCGGATACCATCACCGGGTATTTCGGGGGGGTGGGACAACCCAATAGACACCCCATTAAATGGGTCGACGAGTTCCTTCATTTCTATACGAATTACGGGGTGAGACAGGTGCTGAACATCAACCCGGGAACTGTCGTTCTGGGCTACCTCCTCCACAAGCTTGGAATCAACAGCGAATTCAAGATCTCGGTGTTCATGGGCAATGACAACCCCTATTCCATCTTCTGGACCCTCATGACAGCCAAACTCTTCTCACGGGAGGACAATACTACCTCCCTCATCGGCTTCAACTTCGCCAACTCCGTGAACAACGAGACCATCGAGCTCAGTGCCAGGATCAGGAAGGACCTTGGATTCGAGGATGTGGTCCGGTTCGAGCATCACATTCTGGAGACCTACAAGAGCATCGTGGTCCAGCCCTACGACAGAAGGGCTGAACTCATCGAGGTCACTCCCAAGGTGCGGAACATCAGTGCCAAGCACGAGGGAGGAGAGCTGGAGGTGGAAGTGACAAGGGACCACCCCTCGGACATTCTGAACTACTTCCTCACTAAAAAGGAGATCGGGGAACTGGGGTATGCAGATGGTATGTTTACAAACTATCTTGACAAGCACAATGCGGTGAACAACACAGCCCGTGCTCTGACTGAGAACGGTTTATCCTTCATTGCCGCCCGGAATCTGCACCATTGAAATACTTGGGGAATGAACATGGACTTTAAACTGGCGTTTGCGGGATTTGGAGTAGTGGGGCAGGGACTGTGCGAGATACTCGTGGAAAAGGAACAGATGTTCAGGGAGAAATACGGACTCAACTGGAAGGTTGTTGCAATTTCGGATTTCAAACTCGGATCCATTGCGGATGAGGACGGAATTGATATACCAGCGCTTCTTGAGACAATGGAGGGGGGGGGAAGGATCGACGAACTCGACGCTCCGGAAAAAGGATGGGATGTTCTTACCATGATCGAAAGATCCAATGCCAATACACTTCTTGAGGTAACCTATACCGACGTAAAGACCGGTGAACCCGCCATGACCCATGTGAAGGCGGCCTTCGAAAGCGGGATGCATGTGGTGAGCACCAACAAGGGGCCGGTGGTGAAAGCTCTCAGGGAATTGCGTGAGCTTGCCGCCTCCAAGGGAGTGGTCTACGGGGTGGAGGGTGTGGTCATGAGCGGAACTCCGGTGATCAATCTCTCGGAACTGACCCTTGCCGGTAACACCATCAACGAGGTTCGGGGAATCGTAAACGGTACGACAAACTACATTCTTACCATGATGGAAGAGGGAATGAGCTACAAGGATGCCCTTGATAAAGCACAGAAACTGGGATATGCCGAAGCCGATCCCACCGGTGACGTGGAGGGCTGGGATGCTCTGGGAAAGGTCGTGATCCTCACCAGTCACCTCTTCGGAAAGACCCTCGAATGGGAAAATGTTGAACGGGAGGGAATTACCGGGATCACACCCGAGGACATTACCGATGCAAAGAACCGTGATATGAAATGGAAGCTCATCGGCAGCACAAAGCTCATGCCCGACGGCTCGGTGAAGGCTTCAGTGAAACCTGAATGTCTTGTCTCCTCGGACCCACTGTCAGGAATTTCCGGAGCCACAAACGCGCTTACTTTCATCACGGATGAGCTGGGGCCGGTAACCATTATAGGGCCGGGGGCAGGTAAGCGGGAGACCGGATTCTCACTCCTCATCGATCTTATCAACATCAATCGATTGGCATAAGAGATGGAACGATAATGATAACCATGTACTATTTACCATTTGCTTGTCGAGGACAGATAATAGGAAGGAAATATGTGAAGAGCTGATCATATGGGCTTTACCGGAAAAACATTAACGGTCGATCTTTCCACCGAGAGTATCACAGTTCAGGAAACCGACCTGGAGCTCGCACGACGTTTCATCGGGGGGAAGGGATTGGGAGCCGCTCTCCTCTATGCTATGACGAAAAGGGATACCGATCCACTTGGTCCGGAAAATCCGCTCCTCTTCCTCACCGGACCCCTCACCGGCACCACTGCCCCCACCTCCGGTCGGTGGTGTGTCGTTACCAAATCCCCGCTTACCAATCTCTATCTTGATTCCCACGTGGGTGGATATTTTGGCACAGAGTTCAAACGGGCAGGCTATGACGCCATCATCATCACGGGCAAGGCAAACAGGCCGGTCTATCTGTCCATCAGAGACGAAAATGTGGAGATACGGGATGCAGCCTCCATGTGGGGAAAGGGAACGGTGGAAACCGTCAGAACCCTGCGAGACCAACATGATGATGAGAAGTTGCGAATTGCTTCCATCGGTCCCGCAGGAGAAAACCTCGTACGGTATGCCATGATCGCCGTGGACAGCCATGAGCAGAAAGAGCGAGGAGGCCAGGCTGGCCGAGGGGGTGCAGGCGCGGTCATGGGATCCAAGAATCTCAAGGCAATCTGTGTCAAAGGAACAAATAGTATTTCATATCATGATCGGGATGCTTTCAGGGAAGCCACACGAAGGGCCATGGAAAAGGTGATGAAATCTCCTGCCCTCCAGATGAGAAAGGAGTATGGAACCACCAGTCTCATACGGCCAATGAACTCCTTCGGGATCCTCCCTACGAATAATTTTTCCACAACAATTTTCGAACATGCGGAGCAGATAAACGGGGAGCACATGAAAGAGGCCATCGTCACCGGGAACAAAGGATGCTTCGGGTGTCCGCTCAGGTGTGGAAAGCAATCCCTTGTAAAGGAAGGAAAATACAAAGGAACCGAGGTGGAGGGACCGGAATACGAGCTGTTGGCCCTCATGGGTTCCAACTGCGGCATCACCAATGTAGAGGCCATTGCCAGGGGAGCGTATCTTGTGGATGATCTCGGACTTGACGGCATCTCCACAGGGGTTGCTATCAGCTTTGCCATGGACTGCTATCAGAACGGGATCCTCACAATGGACGATCTCTTCGGCCTCAAGGGGGAATTCGGGAACGAGGAACTCTATCTCAGGCTTATTCATGCCATTTCCCAAAGAGAGGGCGTGGGAGATCTACTGGCCGAGGGGGTCAGGATCGCTGCAGTGAAGCTGGGAAAGGGAACCGAAGAGTATGCAATGCATGTGAAAGGGATGGAGCTCCCGGGATATGATCCCAGGGGAAGCCATGGAATGGCCATTGCTTATGCCACATCGGATCGGGGGGCATGCCACCAGCGGGCGTGGACTGTGAACCGGGAAATACTTGCCGATCCACCCACTCATCATTCCATCGAGGGAAAAGGAAGACTCGTCAAGGAAATGCAGGATGAACGGGCCGCCGCATTTTCTCTTGTGTTGTGCGATTTCGTTCCCATCGATGTGAAGGATTTCATAAGCTTGACAAACGCCGCAACTGGATTTGGATACACAGAGAAAGAATACCTGAAATGCGGTGAACGTATCTGGAATATGACCCGACTGTACAATATCAGGGAAGGGATCTCACGTAAGGACGATGATCTTCCTGAACGATTGAAGCAACCTCTTCCCGAGGGACCCAGCCAGGGAAAAATGATCTCTCAGGATATGCTGGATACAATGCTTGACGAATATTACGACTGCCGTGGATGGACGAAGGACGGGATCCCGGGAGAGGAAAAACTGCATGAACTCGGTCTCATGGATTATATGGATGAATGAATATTGAACATGTGGATGAAGGATTGAGTGGGAGTATTC
>CAZTGJ010000256.1:0-4919 GCA_964613025.1 uncultured Thermoplasmata archaeon
CCCCCCCCCCCCCCCCCCCCCCCCCCCCCCCCCCCCCCCCCCCCCCCCCGCGCCTGACAGAGAAAGGAAAGAAGCTGGTACAGGATTATATTAACCTCAAGGATGAGATAGCAGAGTATCTGGAACGGTATTCAGGCGAGCAGGAGAAATTACAGATCCAGAAGATAATGAGGAACCTTCGTCCCTTACTCCCCCCCGCCTCCGCCATTTCCCTTTTCACTTCCTCTCTTATCACATCATTGATAAATAATGCATAATAAGAAACATTTTTTACCATAACCAATGTGCACGTCCGTGGTTCACATGGTACACCAGTCGGAAAAACAATACCAACCGGTTGAACTGGAGAAGAGAATCCAGGAATACTGGGAAACCAATGACATCTATCACAAAGTGAAGCAATCACGTGAGGATGGCGAGAATTACTACTTCGTTGACGGACCGCCCTACACCACGGGTCATATTCATCTCGGTACGGCCTGGAACAAGACACTCAAGGATGTCCAGCTTCGCTATCTCAGATCAATGGGATACAATGTCAGGGACCAGGCAGGATTCGACATGCACGGCCTTCCAATCGAGGTGAAGGTGGAACAGGAGCTCGGGATCAATAATAAGAAGGCCATCGAGGATCTTGGTATCGACCAGTTCGTGAATCAGTGCCGGGAATTTGCAATGGGTTTCCAGAAGCAGATGGCAGATCAGTTCAAGGCTCTGGGTGTCTGGCTCGACTGGGAGAATCCGTATCTTACCATTATGAACTACTATATCGAGGGTGCATGGTGGACCCTGAAGAAAGCGCATGAAAAAAATCTGCTTTATACTGCGGAGCGTGTTCTCTCCTGGTGCCCGAGATGTGAGACCGCGCTGGCCGAAGCGGAGGTCGAGTACTGGGATGAGACTGACCCCAGCATCTATGTGAAATTCCCAATCGAAGGAAAGGAAAAAGAATCCATCGTCATCTGGACGACCACACCATGGACACTCATGGCAAATCTTGCCGTTGCAGTTCATCCGGATTTCGAGTATGTTCGCATGCTGGTGGAAAAGGATGGAAACTCCGAGGTGCTGATCGTTCATGAGGATCTTGCCAAATATGTTGCCAAACAAGGAAGATATCAGCACATGGAAATACTGGAGACCATGAGGGGGGAGGATCTTGAAGGTTTGAAATACGTCCATCCCTTCAAGGACATCGTTCCATTCCAGGAGAGGAAGGATCTCCATTGGCTGCACAAGGTGATACTTGCCGACTATGTTTCCGATGAGGAAGTGAACAATACCGGATGTGTTCACACCGCCCCGGGCCACGGTCCCGATGATTTTGAAACAGGAAAGAGATACGACCTTCCCCCCTTCTGCCCCATCGATGAAGCTGGGAAATACACGAATGAAGTAACGAAATACGAGGGAAGGTTCACGAAGGAAGCGGACCGGGACATCATTCAGGATCTTATCGATGGTGGGTTCCTTCTGAATTCATATGACATCACCCATCGGTATGGTCACTGCTGGAGATGCAAAAAACCCATCACCTACCGGACTACCACTCAGTGGTTCCTCAAGGTCACCGATATTAAGGACCGACTCCTGGAGGAGAATGCGAAAGTGAAGTGGACTCCCGAATGGGCGGGTTCCGCCCGATTTCATGATTGGCTCAATAACACAAGGGACTGGTGTATTTCCCGCCAGCGGTACTGGGGTATTCCCATGCCGATCTGGAAGTGTGATTCCTGTGGGGATCTGAAGGTCATCGGAGATTCTGATGAGTTGATGAAAGAGTCCGGTTATCAGGAGGGCATGGACCTCCACAGACCATGGATCGACAATGTGACCTTTTCCTGTTCCTGCGGATCGACCATGAATCGCGTAAAAGATGTTCTTGATGTCTGGTTCGATTCAGCGGTATGCTCCTGGGCACAGCTTCACTATCCCAAGAATACAGAAGAGTTCGAGAAGTGGTGGCCAATGGGATGGATCACCGAGGCTCAGGATCAGACAAGGGGATGGTTCTATTCCCAGCTCGGAGCTTCGGTTATCGCCTTTGACAGAACACCGTACGAAAGAGTGCTCATGCACGGCTGGTCCTTGGATAAGGATGGGAAGCCCATGTCCAAGAGTGCGGGAAATATTGTCAAACCATCCGAGGTTGCAGAAAAGTTCGGCGTGGATTCCCTCAGATTCTATCTTCTCAAAGCTTCCGCCCCATGGGAGGATCTGGCTTTCTCCATGGAGGGTGTACGGATCGCAAACCGTTCGTTGAATATCTTATGGAATGTGTACTACTTTTCCACAACCTACATGTCTCTGGATTCCTTTGATCCAAAAAAGTGGAACAGAGAGGCTGTAAAACCATATCTGACATTCGAGGATCGATGGCTTCTATCACGACTGGAAAGCATGGTCGAGGTCTACAACAAAGAGTTCAGAGTGCACAATCTGCACCGTGCATCCCGTGAAGTGGAGAGTTTCATTCTGGAGGACCTTTCCCGATGGTATGTACGGCTTATCAGGGACAGGACCTGGAGCGAGAATGCCTCCCCCACCGAAGAAGAGGTTGGGAACAAGAATGCCGCCTATCATACGCTCCACGAGTCAATTCTTACGGTTGTAAAAGTACTGTCCCCGATCATTCCCCATCTCACAGAGGAGATCTATCTGAACCTCACCGGATCCGATGGTTCCCTCTTCATGGAGGATTGGAGGGAATCCCGGCTGGATACCATCGACACGGATCTGGAAAGGAACATGTCGCTGATCCGTGATGTGGTAGACGGTCTTGCCTCCATGAGGCAGAAGGCTGGAATCAAGCTCAGGTGGCCTCTTTCAACCTTGATCATCGAGAGTGTGGACGATTCGGTGGCGATAGCGATTGAGTCCACTCGAGATATCCTCCTCGGCCAGGGGAATATTAAAAATATCGAGGTCGTGGAAAATTGGGATGGTCTTGAGCTTGCGGTCAGTCCGAACTACAAGGCGATCGGTCCGGTATTCAAGGCAGAGGGAAAACAGGCTGCCGATCATATCAATGCTCAGGATTCTGATGAACTCATCCTTGCAGTGGAAAAGGGGAAAGCAGTTTTCATGGGGAATGCCATCACCCTGGACATGCTGAACATATCTGAAAAGGTTCCAGAATCGCATATCGCCGGAGATTTCTCCCTTGGCCGACTCTATCTGGATACCCGACTCACTCCCGAACTTGAAGGCGAGGCCTATGGCAGGGAGATCGTTCGGAGGATTCAAGAGATGAGAAAGGAGAAGAATCTCATGGTCGAGGATAGGATCATGACGATCCTGAAACTCCCGGAAGACTTGAAGAAAAAGGTTGCAGGGTGGAAGGACCATATTGCCACAGAAACTAGATCCCTTGAACTCACATTCGGAGAAACCTCAGGGTATGTGAAGGAATGGGAAGTTGAGGAATATCTAATAAAAATCGGTATTGAAAAGCTTGAATAGAGGGGATACTATCCTCCCCCGACTTCCCCCACCCCTTCACCATTATGAATCATATTACAAAATTTCAAATACCGCAAAGAGAAATCACCGACTATGCCAGCGAAAGTATTCATCACCAGAAAGATCCCGGAAGAGGGGCTGAAGATCCTTGAAGAAGCAGGGATTGAATACAAAGTCTTCCCCCATGCATTCACTCCGGCAACCAAGGAGGAGATCATGCGGGAGGTGAAAGGATGCGACGGGCTGGTGACCCTGCTCAGCGACCCCATCAATGCCGACGTCCTGAATGCTTCACAGGAACTGAAGATCGTCAGCCAGTATGCCGTTGGGTACAATAATATCGATCTTAACGAGGCGAAACGGCTGGGGATCACGGTCACGAACACCCCTGGAGTTCTCACCGAGGCTACCGCAGATCTCACCTGGGGACTCATTCTAGCTGCGGCCCGCCGGATCGTGACATCGGATGCATACACCAGGGCAAAGAAATTCAAGGGGTGGGCGCCGCTCCTCCAAAGGGGACTTGATGTAAACGGGAAGACTATCGGGATCGTGGGAGCGGGAAGGATCGGAGGGGCAGTGGCGAAGCGGGCCACGGGATTCGATATGGAGATCCTTTACTACAACCGGAATCGCAGCCCAGAGCTTGAGGCGGAGACCGGAGCCAAGTATGTTTCCCTGAATGAACTCCTGGAGAGGTCGGATGTTATCTCAGTCCACACACCCCTCACCCCCGATACGAGACATTTATTCGGAGAACATGAATTTAAAATGATGAAAAATACCGCAATCTTTGTCAATACGTCCCGGGGACCGGTTGTTGACGAAAAAGCCCTGCTGGCTGCCCTGAGAAGCCGAGAGATATTTTCCGCAGGCCTGGATGTGTACGAACACGAACCCGAATACACCGAGGGACTGCAGGAGCTTGATAATGTTGTGATGGTGGCACACATCGGATCGGCAACCATGAAATCGCGAGCCGATATGGCTGTCATAGCGGCCCAGAATCTTGTGGCATTCTTTCAAGGAAGGGAACCGAAATATCGTGTAGTTTGATCTGTTTGAGGATAAATTATTTGTAGGTCCTCAACAATTCAGAACAGATGATGCAGGAATCCGAAGGAAAAGATATCCATCCTGAGTATGGAAAATTACTGTATGAGCAAAATACTCGCGTTATTAAGAAATCTTTAGAATTCAAAGGAACACTAGTAATCATATGGGGTCTGTTTTTTCTATTTATATCAATTATGCAATTCTCGTTTGGTTCCCAGAAAACCGTAGCGATGAACTCCTTTGTGATAATTCCAGCATTCGCAGGATGTCTGTTCATCCTCTACGGATTCTTTGAACGATATCGAAAACAAAATTTGAAGTTTGAGGTGTATGAGCATGGATTCATAGATCATTATTGGACAGGTGTTAAGAGGCGATCAGGAAGGATCAATCGATATTAT
>CAZTGJ010000257.1:0-4913 GCA_964613025.1 uncultured Thermoplasmata archaeon
AGCGTGGAGGAGGGAACGAGCCAGTGCTGCATCATGGTTGGAAACTCCCCACGTTCTTCCTACGATCAAGACGATTGAACGTGCGTGTGAATCGACCATCATGATCCGTTCCCGAACCAAGACGCCTCAGCGTCAGCTGCATCTCCTGCGGAATGGAGATCTTCCGATAGGTCGTGGGATCCTTCCATCCACGTGGAGCATCAGACATCCGACCAAGGGCCTTTCTTGCCTCTATGGCAAGCTCTCGCTCCGACACATTCCTCATGCGATCACCAATCCTCCGGAACACCGTAGGTCTTGCAGTACCACTTCCAGAATCTGCTCGGCTGATTGGATTGCACCTGCTCGTCTGGCCAACGAATCCGGAGCTCCCGCTCACAGTTCAGGATCCCAACCTTCTTGCCGATTCTCTCCTGTTTCAAATGTTTCATGAGAAACTCGGCCTCAGCGGAGCGCCGTGGATAGCGAAGAGCATACCCGGAGATTTGTGCAACCACGACCTCCTCATCAACCGAGATATCCCGAAAGGTCCCAAACAACTCCTGCCAGGGGTCGAGCTGGATCCCTCTCAAGGTTTCAGCCTCCCGGTACGTTTCTTGATCTCCTTACACAGCAGCGTGCGAAGCAGACTGCTCAGATTGATGCAATTCTCTTTTACCCAGTGGACTTGTTTTGACCACAGCAGCACGTTTTTTCGTTCTAAAACGTCATCATGAGGAAATACGGGTACTTCGTTCATGAAGTAAGTGATATCTGGTTCCCGTATTTAACCACATACTGGCTGAACACAAGTTCACAGGTTCACGTGTACCAAAGTTCACAGGTTCACGTGTTCACGGGTGTGTATCAATACACACAGTACCTTCAGGGGACTAAGGACCTACAATCCGAACTGTGGCATAGACGCCAAATACGCCTCTCTGAGACTCTCTGCAGGGATATGGTTGTAGATGTCCACCGCGTGCGCTGGAACGTCACCACGGAGCTCCTGGACATACTCACGCCTCATTCCGTTTTCCAGAAGGTAGGTCGTGAAACAATGGCGTAAATTATGAGGAGAAAAGTGATCTGCATTATCATCAGATTCAGTATCATAATATCCTTCCACTTTCGCCCATTTCGCAATAGCGTAATACACACCATTCCTGCCCAAGCGTTTTCCCCCTTGCCCAAGAAATAACGCATCGTTCTTCTCATCAATATCCATAGAGCTCCTGATCAAGAGCCATCGTTGAAGAACTCTACTGCACTCAGCATCAAAGAACACCGTCGTGTTCGTACGTTTGCGCTTGCTCTTCAGCTGAATTGATTGATTCCCCCAATTGATATCCTTCATATCAATCGAGATGAGTTCTCCCCGACGTATTCCGGTTTTCACGAGCAGCGTTGCCATGGCTTGGTCTCGCGGGTTTTGAATCGAATAGAGAAATTCACCCATATCTTCAGGTGAAATTACCTTTCGTCGTCGTCCATTCCCATCCATGACCTTAAAACGCTTCAAATAGCGCTTTCGAATCGATGGGATGAAGTTGGCGGGAATCTGCTTATTGAATACGAGAAAGTCGTACAGGGCATTCAGGGCTGCAAAAAATTGAGCGATGGTCGCAGGTTTTGAATTTCGAGTCTCCCGAAGGTATTTAATGAAATCAATAATATCGGAATGCGTAACATCAAAAATATGGACATTCTGTTTTTTGAGGAAGCTAACATAGGTTTTCAGGCTTGAACAATATCGACGAGTTGTCTCAATGGCGAGTCCACGAATTTCACAGTCGTCTTGAAATTCTTGAATGATCCGGGCAGTGGTTTGTTTCAATATAGCCATCTCCAGCCACGAAAATCAGATTCGACCAACCCAAAGTAAATCATGGTATCGATCTGCCGATTGATACCTTGCACAAGTACCGTGTCTGTAGGTTTGACACCTAACAGTGGTAATAGTTCATTGTAATTGATCCTCTTCCTGGTTTCAAAAAGAGCCGTAAGGTTACGAGCAATCACCCGCATCCCCTCTTCCATGGGGGTCATCCAGGGTCGGTTCCTCATCGTGGTCAATTCAGAATCAAGAGCCTCATAGGCTCGGGACTTTAATTCAAGATCCTGTTTGAGCAGTTGGAGCTCATGCTGAAGAGTTTGATTTTGCTTGAGGAGTGCCTTCCGAGAAGTATTCTCGTCCTCTCCAGTAAAATCAAGCGAATTTTCAACATGCTTCATGATGAATTTCGACATTGAAAGGTTGCTTTTCTTTGCGAGATCCTTCCATTCCTTCACCCGGATCATATCTGGGAGAATGACGCGTACGGATCGTTGGATATAGGACGTCGATTTTTTCGGCCTTCCTTTACTCTGTTTTACTTTTTCGATAGCCATTTTGGTCACTTTTTGACTTAAATGACATCAAATATATAAATATTGAGGTAGAAAGTGGTGCGGGGAATGGGATTCGAACCCAAGGACTCCTAAGAGACCAGACCCTGAATCTGGCGCCGTTGACCTGGCTTGGCTATCCCCGCAAGGAGAGTCGGTACCGTGCAATTTCTATTTTAACGTTATGCCTGCGATATTTCCTATTGGCGGGGGAGGGGGAGGAAGGGTGAAGCTAGGGAGGATGGGACAGGCGGAGTGGTAATCCGGGGAGAAGACGTGGGAGAGTGAATTAAGGAGATTGAACGTGGTGTGAAAAATTGTGGGGGTATGATGGGTGATATTTGAAAACATTTCAAATTCAGAACTTATTGACGAAACCATTATGTAGGAAGAATTCATTCAGGTCACAGCTACCCCAACTATCTCAAACATTTTAACAACGACGCAGGCGGCCAACCAATGTGTGCTCAGGGATTTACCATCGAACCGGATCTCAGGGTTAAGAAGGATTCAGTAGTTTACAATCCCGACGATACGTATTTTCGAGAAGTTCTCAAACCCTATTACATCCTGACGGCAGATAATCAATATCTTTTCGCATCACGGCAGAAGGGACGCAATCCCGACAGTGTTCACTACATGATCCCACGGGGCTATAGACTGGGGAAAAGCCAGCGATCCTTTGATCGCATCATTGGAAGGAAACTCTATCTCGTCCTTTTCGAGTATCTGAAAACTGTTCCCTTATTGGTCCAGGATGGTATCCAGGGAGAGATCGGGTATAAGGTTGGTCTCAGGGTCACTACCAGCCTAAACAATCCCCACTCCGGGTATATCGGATGGATGGGTAAGCTCATGATATTCCCCTCGGAACGGGACATGGACATCCACTGCTGGAACTACATCATTCCCGAACCCCTCCCCCTTCCCGTTGTCCGCGAGATTCTAGATTTCTGGCCTGACTTTGATCCTTCCTCCCCCCTCACCCTCTTTGATCTTACGCAGATGGACAGGGATATTCGTCGTGTGATCAGTCTTGGAGTTGATTACTTCGGTGGTGCCTTCAAGAAACCCAATCTTACCATGGTGTGGAACAAAGCAGAATCAGATGGGCTAATTTCTTATCATGCCGGGTGCACCGGGGACCGTGTATTGAAAGGTCTTTCCGGAACAGGGAAAACCACCCTTACTGTGGGACCGAAACTGGAGCAGGATGATGCTGTCGTGGGGCTTCCACTTTACGACCGTAACGGAAAAGTTGGTGCGGTTGAACTTATCGGTCTCGAGGCCGGCAGCTTCGCAAAATCGGAAGGTCTTACCGGAAAGAGCCCTGAATGGGAGGGGTTAATGAAATCGAGGACAGCAGATGCTGACGGCGATCATCCAACGGTCCTCGCCATGAACATCGATTGTGAGAATATCAAGTATATCGAGAAGGAGATCAATGGTTTCTCGGTACCCGTCCCGGTTATCTCATCTCAGGCTGAAACATCACCCGGATCGCTCATTTGCACGGAATACACTCGTTCCGGAACCACCAACGGGCGATTCATCTTCCCCTTTCAAAGGGTAAATCCAAAATGGGGACATAACCGTCTCAAGATCCTCAGATCAGAAGGATTGGCTTTCAAACGCTTCGATATGGTTGAGCCCATCATACGTATCGTTGAGCCTGTCATGGCTGTTGCCCTTGACAGTGCCTGTGAAAGCATCATCACATCTGCCGTTACCGGGAAGAAGAAGGGAATGCGGGTTCGCTCGTATACGGCTACGGATTTCATGGTACGAGAGGAAAGCGAACAGGCGCTTCTTAAGTTAAAGGTTTACACAGACCTTGGTTTGGGAGTTGACGGAAAGCTTGTGTTCTTCATCACAAACTCCGGATATATGGGTGAGCATGATTTCATGGGGAATCCGATTCATGACGATCACGATAATCATAACGGGGATAATGCAGGGAGGAAAAGGGGGAATGATCATTATATAAGTGATGAAAAGGAGAATAAAATACCCCCCGGTAATCACGGGGAAAAGATCCGGGTTGACGATTCCTATCGGCTTGTTGGGCTGATCGAGGATCGAAAGATCGAAAATTGGGTGGTGAATCCCATCTTCGGGTACTTTGTCCCTGACCCGAAGGAACTCGAGGAAAAACATGGATTTCCCGATTTCAGCAAACGATTCAATCCTCTGAGATATTACTCCCCCGAGCAGATCCAGGCTTTTGCAGAGCGTGATATCCAGGAACGCACCGTATTCCTCACCGAAATGTTCAAAGGTCAGAAACATGAATATGCTCTTCGGGAGGTCCTCAGGGTCTGGGATGACATGATCGTTCCCTCGGTGGAGGATATCCGTATCTATTATGAATCTCTTTATGGGAATCCGAAGGAATAATCCTCGTATATATCAGGGCTCCGATCATGGATTCCTTTTCCCATGAATTTTTCCCATGCATTTTTACAAAGGATTTTTTCTATGAATTTTCTCCATTGTGTTATCCTGTAATTATTTCGTTTCATGATATCACCTTAATGTCCTCTCCC
>CAZTGJ010000258.1:0-4912 GCA_964613025.1 uncultured Thermoplasmata archaeon
GATAGGTAATTTTAAAGTTACATTTCTAGGTAGTTTTGGAAGTTACACGACACCTGAAGCCATGGAAAAAGGAGATGCAAGGAGTACCGGTGTGACCAGCGATGAAAAGCCTGAAAGTCCTAGCATGATAGGAACTGGAGATGAGTAATTCGACTCTTGACAATGTAATTGCTGATCTTACAGGGGTACGATCCTGTCGTAATCAACCTTTGCGTCTGTCAATGTTTTTTCCACAGCAGGCTTGTGCGTTTCAAGGAATCTGAGGACAATCCCACAGTCGGAGCTGAGATGCCTCGGGGTGGGGATGAGTTTGACTGGGATATTAGCATCTTTACAGATCTTTTCAGCCCTGATGGCCAGACTTGTGGAATAGACCAGGGCGATATAGTAGACCGTCTTAGTATTTTGCATTAGTGTCCACCAGGTGTCCAAGTGCTTCAAGAGCAGTATCCACGTCATCCAGTGTATTGAAGAATCCAAATCCGAACCGTACTGTTCCGTGGGGGAATGTACCGATTGTCCTGTGAGCTGTGGGAGCACAGTGGAGACCAACCCTGCACATGATGTCGTGATCATCGTCAAGGGAAAAACCTATCTCAGACTGGGATCGTGCCTCGATATTGAAAGAAAGAGTGGGAGTTTGCTTTTTCTCATCTCCTGGACCATAGAGCTTCAGACCATGGATATGCTTCGCGCCATCTAAAAATCGTCTGGTCAGTGTCTGTTCCTTTTCATGGATATTCTCAATGGTCTTCCCCAGGACATATTCCACGCTGGCGCCAAGTCCTGCCAGCCCCAGTGCGTTCAAAGTTCCGCTTTCGTATTTGTCGGGAAGAAAATCAGGCTGGGTCTCGAATTCCGATTTGCTACCTGTCCCCCCTGCCTTCAAGGGTGTAAGATCAGCAGTATCCACATATTCTCCTAGAATGAGTCCACCGGTACCCTGGGGTCCGAGGAGAGCCTTATGGCCGGTAAACGCCAACAGATCGATGCAGTCCTGTTTCATGTCGATGGGATAACATCCCCCGGTCTGGGCAGCATCGATCATGAAATAGACCTCATGCTCCCGTGCGATCCTGCCGATCTCCCGTATCGGCTGGATGGTTCCAATGACATTCGATGCATGGTTAACCACAATTAGTTTTGTTTCCGGGGTGATCTCACGGTTTATGTCTATGGGGTCGAGGTACCCTTCCTCTGAACAGGGGACCACAGAAACCTGTACCCCTGACTCTTCGAGAAACCGAAGCGGCCGCATCACAGAATTGTGCTCCATACTAGTGGTGATGACATGATCGCCTTTCCCTACGAGCCCCCGGATCCCGAGATTGAGGCCGTCCGTGGCATTGAGTCCGAAGATAACTCTCAGGGGGTCCTCACAATCGAAGAGCTGTGCAATGTTCTCACGTGCATCGTTCACAATTCTCCCAGCCTCGATGGACAACCGATGTCCTGACCTTCCAGGATTTGCACCGATTTCCCGCATGAACGTCTGCATGGCCTGTATAACCACATCCGGTTTGGGCCATGAGGTTGCAGCATTGTCAAGATAGATCATACGGACACCTGCTTTCCTTGCTTGAATCTATACTTTTCCCTATCGCTCTGTCCCTTGTTCTCTGTATTTCTTCCTCGATATTTCCATCAATCTCAGCATCAACCTCATTATATTGTTCTCATTTTTCATTCTTTGGTGATGGTGAGGAGGGATTCACCATCTCCCTGATCGGTGATATCGACATTCCACCCTTCCCGTTTCGCTGTCTCGGTTACGTTGTGTACTGCTTTGGAATCGTTTACGAGAACCTCCAGAAGACCCCTCTGCATTTCCCACATTTGCTCCTGGGTTCTGAAAACGGGTTCAGGACATTCGATCCCACGAAGGTCGAGCTTCTGCTCGCTTGGTGTTTTAGGTGCCTTGCCATCGATCTCAGGTTCCGGCATTCCAAGCTTTTTGAAAAATTGCGGCAGTCGTCTGTTCTTCATCTTTTCGATGATCATCTGGGTGGTTTCCCTGCTGAAGGGGAGTTTTTGCTCTTCTACAAACGCTTTTTCGAACAGACCCACGGCACCACGAACAAAACAGGAATATCTCGGTGCTTTGAAGGCATCGGTCATGAGACGGTAGGACTCCTCGATCCCTTCCTCCTTGATGTTGCCGAATCCCATGGGAATCATGTCACAGGGAGTAACGGTTCCATCGGTCTCGATGAAGATGTGGAATGTCCCTGCAGTGCATCCCAGAAGATCCTCCTTTTCCAGGAAGGAATACACGGAGATCCGCGGGTAATCTTTAATTTTGTTCAGTTTGATATGATAATCGTACATCTGCTGCTCCTCTTCGGACCCGCACCATCTGCATTCCCGCTGTCCCACGATCCTTCCTGTGGGGATGGGGGCAAGGACCCGAACCTCGTGGACCCCGATGTCGCGGCAGTAATCGTAGAAGGCAGGTACTTCCCCGGCAGAGATTTGCTCCTTAGTGGGAACCGTTCCAATTAGGGTGTAGAGCCCGGCATCAAGACAGGCCTTTGCAGCATTCACAGCAGTATCGAAGGAACCCTTCTGTCCCCTTCGCTGGTCGTGTATCTCGGGAATATGGTGATCGAGGCTCACAGATACACTGAACAGGCCTGCTTTCTTCAGTTCCTTTGCCCGATCATAATCCAGATTGACCCCATTTGTGAAGAGTAATGTTGAGGATCTCGGTCCCACACATTTGATGATGTCCTCGAGATCATCTCTCAGTGTCGGCTCACCTCCGGTGATCCCGATGAGACAGTTGCCCATATCCTGTAGTCTTGATATGGTGTCCTCCAGGACATCCAGGGGGATATCCTCCACTGGATCCCTGTGCCAGTTGCTACAGTGCCAGCAACTGAGGTTGCACTTTTGTGTTACTGAGATATGGCATGAAATCGGAGCAGTTTTTCCCTTTTTCACGACCTCGGAAAGACCAAGAAAGCGATTGTAGGCCTCAGTCCCGTAAGGAGGCATTTGGGAGTTAAGAACCACCTTGCCGTCAATCTCTACGAACTTTTCGTGTTTCAGTGCACTGCGAAGATACATGAGGAATGGTGTTCCCAGATCCCTGATCTCCTTTCGTTTCATCATCTTCATCATGAAGAGGTCCTTTTGGATACCGACAAGATTTCTTACCATAAATGTTCCTCCAATGATCTCCTGTCAATTGTTCATACGGTAGACCAGTTGGTTAGAATTTTTGCTCGAAGTGGTATCTATTAATACCGGGTTGGCATTGGACATTTATAATTGATTAAATAATTGTCTATTATTCCGTATTGTCGGTGAGAATAGAGAGAAAGACTCATTTGGTGAGTGTCAGGAGAAACTCTCCATCCCCCATATCCCTGATATCCACACTCCAACCCTCTCTCTCCGCTGTCCGAGCTACATTCTGTCTTGCCGTACCGTCATCAACGAAAACTTCCAGGACGCCATGCTTCATCTGCCATATCTTTTCCTGTGTTTTGAATATGGGCTGTGGGCAGGAAAGCCCTCTCGCATCAATACGCTCTGTCATGCTTTTTCCTCCTCATTACCTATCTCCTTTCATACCCTTTCCCTCATGGTCCAGCCTATAAGTATCAAAAGGATTAATCCGACTATCACTGCTGCCGGCCCCCAGTCCCCTGGCCCCCCCGGACTGCTCGCCAGCCTGAAATTATGGGAGAATGCAGCTCCGGCTACCATTCCAATAACGAATACACTGGCATCCGCATCACCTTCCCCTGAGAGAATTAGCTGCCTTCCCGGACATCCTCCCGCAAGGGTGAAACCGAGTCCAGCAAGTACCATCCCCATGAAGTTCCATACATGAAAATTATGTGCTACCGGTTGATCATCGAACCCCAACTCGAACTGGGAATAAACCAGGTTAGTCACGAATACGGCAACCAGAAGTGCGATAACCCCGATCAACAGGTGAATATCCTTTATGAGGATAGTGTCACGAATTCCGGCTATGGTGCAGAATCTGCTTCTTTGTGCAAAGAAACCAACCAGGAATGCAATACTGAATGACAGCCAGATTGCCGCATGCTGGGCTCCGGGTCCAGCCGCACTTTCCTTGAGTACCTTTACAGTACCTTCGTCAAACTTCGGGTCCCACAGAAGAAAAACGAGAAGGATGATGGCAATCCCGGGCATCACCAGACCGACCACCGGGAATGTCTTTCGATTCCTACCCAGATTGAACCCCCTCTTGATCATGAACGATCCGAGGCCAACCCCGGCCACAAGTCCGAGGAGTCCCAGAACTGCATTCAGATCTCCTCCACCGAGTCGTATCAGTGCCCTCCAGGGGCAACCGAGGAAGACCAGGGCACCGATCATGGCAAAGAACCCGAATATGAACCTGATTATCGGGGCGGAGCCGGTGCGTGCACGGTATTCCCTAAACATGATGGAGGCCACGAAGGAACCTAGGACGAATGCAAGGATCTCAGGTCTGAGGTACTGCACCACTCCGGCATTATGAAGGCCGAGGGCACCGGCAATGTCCCTTTCAAAACATGCGACACAGAAACCCATGTTCCCGGGATTTCCTTCATGCTGCAGAAAAGCTGCAACAACACCGATGAACGCTCCTGTAAAAATAATCCCATAAGCGGAACTGAAAAACGAATTCGAATGTTTCCTGAAGGCAGTATACGGTTCAGATCCATAAAATTCGGAAAACATATGGGAAAACATATACCTTACCTTCTGTAATGAATCCTTGGATTCATCAGTTTTTGTTATGATATCTTGAGGTGCTCCATCTTGAGACATGGTCTGGCTCCAAAATTATTAACGCCGTTAATGTGATATAACTTATAAAATTATTGATGACGTCAGTAGTTCCGAACGAGTTGAGTTCCGAGTGAGAAAATCACTTCGAAGATCATAT
>CAZTGJ010000259.1:0-4878 GCA_964613025.1 uncultured Thermoplasmata archaeon
CACTTTCAGTAATTGTAAAACACCTTATCTTCACCCAATCAGCTGTAATCCTCACAACATCATCTCGTCCGCTGCCCTCAATAGTAGTGGTCTCACTCCCGTTCCCCACCAAACTCACACTCTTATCCACCACAATATTCTCTTCATATGTCCCATTCCAAACCCTGATGGTATCTCCTTCTGAAGCATTGTCAACCGCATCCTGGATCTTCTGATACGGCTTCTCCAGGCTCCCGTTCCCCCCCTCTGCCGCATCGTCGTCAACGTACCAGATGTTACCCTCCCCCCTTGTCGGTTCCTCCTCCCCTCCGGTTGATTCCGCACCCACTGTCTCAAATTGTAGGTTTACTGTCAAAATGCTGGATAGTACGATCAATACAACGAATATCAATGCATATGCTCTGGAATGAAGTTTACTCCTGCGCATTGTTTCCACGCTCGGTTCTAGTTCGATTTGGCTGGGGTTTCCATTGGGAAGACTCACCATATATTTGTCTGCTCTCATGCCAACCGGAGGCGATATTTAACCCTTGTTGTTGACTAATCGGTGATGGGGCGGGTGGAAGGTGGGGCACCGATACTCTGTTGAACGAACGGATCTCCCGGAAAACAGATAAATATCCGTCCTCCCTCTCCCAGTGCATGGACGACCTTCGAACAGCACTCGCCATGATCTTCAAAAGAAAAGGAAAGGACCATCTGACCGCAAAGGAGATCACGATGTCCGCATCCATGGACCACCACTGGTTCGACCCGGAGAGTGCCAAGAGGTTTGTTGAGCTATCGGAAGAGCTTCACCTTATCCGGATGGACGGGGAGGAATACACACCCAACTTCAATTATCGGACGATCGAGCCGACCCTTGATTTCCGTCCCGGAAAGGAGATGCTGGAACGGGACTATCCAAAGGAGAGTGTCTTCCCCAAGCTGCTGAACGAGGTCACTTCAAAGTATCAGATCACAAGACAGGAATTCATGAAGCGGGTCAATAAGAAGAAGGAAAAGACCGGGGCCGATATCGAGATCGCCGCTCTCCTGGTGCTATCCGAGATGAGAGTGGATTTCACGCCCTACCTGGAAGATGTCGAAAAGGAACTCATGGACAGATGCATGGGTTGATTGGTTACGTTGGTTTTTTGCTGCTGCAGATTCGAGCGGTCGTTGCGGGAAGAGATAGAACGGATTGCGTAGCGGACCGGGGGTGGGGGAAGGGGACAACGTTATTGCGACCGGCTGAGAGCACGGGGAAATACCCGGGATGGAAGAGCAGGTCCGGAAACTTCTGGATAAGGATTTTGTGCAGGGAAACTATTTAATCATGTCGTGAAAAGCACGAGCATGGATAGAACCAACTTCAACGAATGGTACAACGACGTCATCGAGAAGGCCGATCTGAGCGACAAGCGTTACCCGATCAAGGGAATGAACGTCTGGAAACCCTACGGCTGGAAGGCAATGCGACAGATCGATGACCTCATCAGAATGGAGATGGAAGATACTGATCACGGGGAAGTGAACTTCCCGCTCCTCATTCCCCAGACCGAATTCGCAAAGGAAGGAGACCATATCAAGGGGTTCGATGCCGAGGTCTACTGGGTGACCAAGGGAGGGGTGAATGAGCTGGACGTACCTCTCCTCCTCAGACCGACCTCGGAGACCGCCATGTATCCCATGTTCAACCTCTGGATCAGATCCCACAACGACCTGCCGCTGAAGACATTCCAGATCGTCAACGTATTCAGGTACGAGACCAAGATGACCAAGAGCTTTATCAGGGTCAGGGAGATCCACTTCTTTGAAGCTCACACTGCACATGCGAACCTGGAGGATGCCGAAAGGCAGATCGCCGAGGACCTGGAGATCCTGAGCCGGTTCGCCAAGAAGCTCTGCATCCCCTACCTTGTATTGAAGCGGCCCGAATGGGATAAGTTCGCGGGTGCCTACTACACCCTTGGGATCGACTGCCTCATGCCCGACGGAAAGACCATGCAGCTCGGTTCCATTCATCAGTACCGAACGAACTTCTCGGTCCCCTATGACATCAAGTACGAGGATGACCACGGGGAACACCAATATGTCCACCAGACCACCTATGGAATGGCAGAAAGGCTTCTGGGAGCGATCATCGGTGTTCACGGTGATGACAATGGGATCATTCTTCCCCCGGAGATCGCACCCTACCAAATGGTCATTGTTCCGATCCTGGTCAAAGGAAAGAAGGAGAATGTGATCGGAGAGAGTGAACTACTCAAAAAGGAACTTCGGGATATTGGGTATCGGGTCCACCTGGATACCCGGGACATGCGGCCTGGTGCAAAGTATTACGACTGGGAGCTGAAAGGGGTACCGCTCAGGATCGAGCTGGGTCCCCGTGATGTTGCTGATAACAAGGTGGTGCTGGTGCGAAGGGACACTAAAGAGAAATCCTTTGTGCCACGAGCAGATCTCAGAGATTTCATCGATCAATCGCTGAAGGATATAGCAGACAATCTTCTGGAGAGGGCCAGCGAGAAACTAAATGCTGCTATAACCGAGATCGATGTCATTGATGAGGGAGTCGATAAAGACAATATCCTGAAAATGCACTGGTGCGGGGAAGAGGACTGCGCCACCGAGGTTGAGACATTTCTAGAGCTAACGATCCTTGGAACGCCTCCGGAGAATATGGAGAGGATAGGTGAATGTGAGAAGACCGGAGAGCCAGGCGATGAAAAAGGAGATGACGAAACCGACCTTGACGGAGATGGAAAGGGGGGCGGGGGGGGAATGGGTCCCTGCGTATACTGCGGGAAGCCTACTGAAACCGTGATCTACGCATCGAAAGTCTATTGATTACGTTGTTCGCGATTTGAATCAGAGGCAACATACCAAACATGTTCGGCTAAATTAGTAATAATGCTATGTGAAGCGCAAGGTCTGCGTACAAAATATCAAATATCACCAAAGGAAGCGATGTTATGTTCTGTTACCAATGTCAAGAAGCTGCAGGAAATACGGGTTGTACTACCCGGGGCGTCTGCGGAAAGAACGATGAAACAGCTAATATGCAGGATCTCCTGATATTCCAACTTCAGGGGATCTCGCATCTGGCAACAATTGCAGAGGGGCTGAAAATCGACCATTCCGAGGCAGATCATTTTGTGATGGACAACCTGTTCACCACGATCACGAATGCGAATTTCGATGCTGACAAGATCGTTCAACTCATCGGAAATGGATTTCAGACCAGGGACGAACTCCTTGAGAGGATCCGGGCCAAAGATGCCGGAATAGTAAATGGGATTCCTGACTTCGCTCTCTGGGCCGAGGATCTGGTGAAGGAAAAGCTCTTGGCCAAGGCAGAGAGTGTGGCGATCCCAACAACGGAGAACGAAGATATCCGTTCCCTGAGACAACTGTTGATCTATGGGCTGAAGGGTATGGCTGCGTATGCGCACCATGCATCCACTCTCGGATATGGGAATAAGGACATCTTTGTTTTCATTCACAAAGCCCTGGCAGCCAGCAATGACGATTCCCTGGGGGGCGACAAGCTTACTGCATTGGTTCTTCAGACCGGAGAAGTGGCAGTGAGCACTATGGCCCTCCTTGATCAGGCAAATACTGAAAAATACGGACATCCGGAACCCACCCAGGTGAACATCGGCACCGGTGACAAACCCGGGATCCTTGTTTCAGGCCACGACCTGCTGGATCTGGAGGAACTTCTTGAGCAGACCAAGGGAACTGGAGTGGACGTCTATACTCATGGAGAGATGCTTCCTGCAAATGCTTATCCCTCATTCAAGAAATATGATCATCTGATTGGCAACTATGGAAATGCATGGTGGAAACAGACCAAAGAATTCGAGAAGTTCAACGGACCTATTGTTATGACAACAAACTGTCTGGTAACTCCTGCAGAATCATATAAGGATCGCATTTTCAGCACCAATGTTGTTGCCTTCCCCGGAGTGACTCATATTCCCAACAGGGAAAACGGCGGCTCCAAGGATTTCTCACAGGTCATTGAAATGGCAAAACAAGCCAAAGCGCCTGTGGAGCTGGAATCGGGTACCATCCCCATCGGATTTGCCCACAATACGCTCCTGGGTGTAGCAGACACAGTCATCGACGCAGTGAAATCAGGCGCGATCAAACGTTTCGTTGTGATGGCTGGCTGTGACGGAAGAATGAAGGGAAGGGAATACTTCACCGAGGTTGCAAAGAATCTCCCTGAGGATGCAGTTATCCTGACCGCTGGTTGCGCGAAATACCGATACAACAAACTCCCCCTGGGAGACATCGGAGGAATCCCCCGGGTCATCGATGCCGGTCAGTGTAACGACTCCTATTCCCTGGCAGTTGTAGCATTGAAGCTGGTCGAGGCCTTCGGTGTTGATTCCATCAATGATCTTCCAATCTCGTTCGACATTGCCTGGTATGAACAGAAAGCGGTCACGGTCCTTCTTGCACTGCTTCACTTGGGTGTGAAAGGGATCCGCCTCGGACCCACACTTCCAGCATTCCTCTCCCCGAATGTGGTAAAGGTACTTGTGGATAATTTTGATATCAAACCCATTGGCACTGTCGAAGAGGATATCCGTGAGATGATGGGGTGGCCAGAACCTACTCTGGTTCCCTCCCTGTCCGTTTGAGGCTTTTCTGTAACACAAGAGTTTGGTTTGGCGTGCGGACAAGATGGTCGAGTACTCTTACCCATTAGTATTCTAGATCCCTCTACGCCGGCCAACCTCCCTTTCCTTCTTATATGGTCCTTCAGGACTTCCGCTCTCTTCACACATCCCCCCGCTTTTCCCCACCCCTGCCCCCACTATTATCAATAGTTAGGTTGTAGAAGCACTGCAAGATTACAATTGGTGGAACACTGGGGTGATA
>CAZTGJ010000260.1:0-4874 GCA_964613025.1 uncultured Thermoplasmata archaeon
TGGGTGAATCCTATGAGAAAATGTACTTTCTGAAAACGGGGTGCGGAATGTGAGTAGAAATATAGTGATTCACGAATACTCCGATCTGTCATAGATCACCTTTTTATCCAACAGTATCCTTTGAATGCGATGATAGGGGATCCGTGTTTCCTTGGCACCGGAGATTTCCCATGAACCCCCATTCTCTGAACTGCTCCCCCCACCCCCCCTGCTCCCCGTATTCAAGATATTGTCATAATAATCGCTTTGTTCATTTGCTTCGTCACCTGCCCTCCGGGCTTCCACGGTAAAGAATGAATTTTCCAGCTCCTTCACATCTATGCCCTCAATGACCTTTCTATCTTCTGGAGCCCCACGATGGAGTATCCAGATCTCCACTCCCTTCAGCTCGGGATTCCCTGTCCATTTCAGCTTGTTCAGCACCTCTTTCGGAAACATGGATTCGACCTGATCGTATTAGTTCGATTAGTTGCTCAACGACTACGTTTTCTCAGACCCGATAACTATAAATAATTATTCCTTTGCCCACTTTTCATGAAACAAATTTATGGTGTTATTGTAGCTCTCATTCTCGTGATTTCCGCTCTGGCTTATGTATATATGCTGGAGGAGGGGGAGGAGGGGGGTGTGCTCTCCTATGAAGATGTCCTGGGAAGAAATGTGACCATCGAGACCAAGGAAAATATGGATGGCCGGTTCTTCGTGCTGGACATGGACCCATCGGACAGCGATTTCCAGAGCGGGATGACCTATGCCGCAACCCTCACGCCTCTATTTGTAGGCGCCAGACCAGGAGAGGAATACTACAATCCGGTTATTGTGGGAAGCGGGGAGAAAGGGGTGGGAACCCTTCTGGATCTCACGGATCGTGAGATTATCACTCTGGCCGCTGAGGACATCACTGCTGAATTCTATCTGAACTACTACACCTCAAGCTCAGGCTGTTTCCTGGTGAGCACGTATGCACAAGCGATTGCAATCTCCCCTGCCGCATCCCTCACCGGCATGCCCATTCTAAACGTCAATGATCCCACATTCTCCAGTACCCTGAAAGAGCTGAACGTGAAATTCACTGTCAGCATCGGAAAGACTCCTGAACTCGACGGAGAGGGATTGGATCATGCACGGATCGAGGAAAACCAGGTGAACACCTTCTACCTGGACCTTCTGAAGGACCGGGGACTTTCCTCGGACTACATCGTTGTAACGAATCCGGACGACATCGTGGATTACCAGGAATTGCTCACCGAGGGGAAGCTTCCTGTTCCGGGGATCTCCTTCCTGTCAGCGGAACTGGCCTCATACCACCATGCAATCATCCGCTTCTCAAAGGGACTTCCAACCTTTGATGAGGATTACGGGGACGGATACACCCAGCTCGGCATCCCCAGGGAGATGAACAACGAGTATGCGGAAATGATCCTTGAGCAGGTCAGGGAGGGAGTGACAGAACTGGAGGCAAGTGGTGCAGACGGTTATGACAATGAAGCAAAGTATCTCGCACTGGTGGGTGGTCCCGTAACATTACCCATGTATTCCTGGGACATCAATGATTACCAGCAGGACCGCCAGTACACTCCCAGTGATTACTACTATGGAGACCTGAACGAGGATCCGTATCAGGAGCTGGCCGTTGGAAGAATCTTTGCCCGGAGCCTCACCGATGCATCCCTTCTCGTCCTCCGGTCCCTGGCCATTAACGAAGTGAACGAGTACGACTATCCCACAGACACCAGTTCGACAATTTACGATACCGTCTCAGAAGATTGGAAGGAGAACTCCCTTGCCTGTGTGGGAACCACCAAGATCGGCCCATTGCCCGGTATCCTCACCCCCACCCTGGCCAATCAGACCAAGACCATGACCGAGGCAGGTTTCCACGTCACCTCCATGGGGTATGACATTGCCACCCAGGCCGAGATGGTGAAGGAGATCATCGATGAGATGAACTATGCGGTCTATTACGGTCACGGGGGTTACGACTGCTGGTATTCATCCGTACCTGACCCAATCGATGCGGATATGCTGAACGGGCAGGACCTGAAGCCGGGTTTCGGTATCGCCATGGCCTGCCTCACCGGTATGACAGACAGCGTGGACATCCCCCTTGATCAGATGATCTCTCTTGCATTCCTCCATTCGGGATACGTCGGATATATCGGCGCGACACGGGTCGCCTACGGGCTCTACGACTACGAGATCAGCGAGACCGGAGCCATAAGGGGTACGGGAGCTCTCTATCTCGTTGACGTGTTCTCAGACCTCACCTGCCATGATGACATGGATGTTGGGGAGGCGCTCCGCCTGGCAAAGAACGGACTGATCGCCACCCAGGGGTGGGAGTATACCGATGAGAACGACCCCGGGTACGAGACCCAGGTTACCGTCACACAGTATGTCCTCTATGGTGATCCTGCACACAATATGTGGATCCCGGATCATGATGGCTAAGATTTGTTGAATTCGATATTGGGTTCCTCTCTGATGCTCATCGATAATTCAGGGCAAAGCTTATTCCGGCCCAGAGAACCGTCCATGCAGCAATAATTCCATAAAATCCTAGAAATTCTCCAAGCGCCATTAATGCAACGGTAACTACTGCAATACCAACCAGGGTAAGGAAATAGAGGATTGGCATCGACTGGGGAAGCCACTCGGGCCATGGAGTCTGATTAGATAAATATCTCAAATTGTAAAATGAGCTACAGAAGCTCACAAGAGCGCCAAGCGGGATGAGGATCAGGAGGCCACAAATTGCCATCCCGAATTTATCCTTCCCATTTTCTGTGATTGTGAACAAAATAAGGGACAGCAGGACCATTGCTGCAAAACTTACCAATGAGAGCAGGCTGTATTGTCGAGAGGACTCCCTGCGTAGATTTTCAATGGCACTTATCGGTCCTGGTTCTTCAATCAAACTCACTCAGCCTTTCCAGTATCGCAGAAATAAGGGTCCTGGCCTGCTAGCTTATACTTTTTGAACACGGGACACTGGGGACACTTGCATCCAACCCGGTCAACGTTTTCCTTTGCCTTCCCACGCGCACAATACAGGAAGGGGTGGGGGGGGAAAGGAAGGCTGGGGCAGGTCCCACAGTATTCCATGCAGATCGCTAGGTTTTCTTTATTGTCATCGACAAGCATAGTATCGATCCGTGATCGGTTTTTCACGACTTATTTTTCACAAGTGGTGTATCAGGTGTCTCTTCGGTAGCCGCATTTCATACAGAAGGTATATTGTTCCCCCACGGTTCCATTGCACTGAGGGCATGACCAGATTCCCGTTGATTGGGAGGGGGAAGAAGGGGAAGGTAAGGTGTGTGAGGGTTCGGAGGGAGAAGGTGTGGAGGGAGGTGGCATTCCCTGTGCCGTTTGTTGAGGTGGCAAGGGGCCGGAGGACTGTGCCGGCATTGTAGGGGGTGCGGGTGGAGGCAACGTCCAGTCGTAACGTGAGGAACTCTCTGATCGTTTCTTAATGACGACGAACACACTTCCGATAACCGCTACTAACACGATTCCAACGAGGGGGAGGGGGCCGATTTTTTCATCAAGCAGATTTCCATTGGATCCATCTTTCTTCTCATTTTCTATGTTCACGAGCAAGCTCTGCGTATCGGAATAATGAGTCCCGTTGAATGTTCGGAATTCCAGAGTATACTCTCCGTCCGCATATCGGGTTGTGTCTAATGTTAGTGACCAGGAAGAGATTCCGGTAACATTTGTCCATTCGTCCGAACCCGATAACCGAAATTCAACGTGTTCAATGTCCCTATCATCCGCAGCGGTTCCCGATATCACGATCGTCCCTTTCACTGTTGTCCCATTTGTGTGAGAACTGATACTGAGTCCAAAGCTACCAGAACCACCGGATACATTCTGCACGTTGACAGTGATCGAGTAAACGGATGAGAAATCAGTACCATCATATCCTCTGAACTGAAGCGTGTGGTCACCAAACTCAATCTCTGACGTATCCCAGAGAAAGCTCCAGGATCCGGTGCCAATCACTGTATCCCACCCTCCACCATCGACCGATACTTCAACCGAAAGGATGGTCTCATTTCCGTCAGCATCCGAACATTCACCAATGATATTGACAGTTCCTCCCACAGTTGAACCGTTGTCGTGCGAGCTGACGGTAACCTGGGGCGGAGTATTAGTCAGGCCATCGTCCAGTACCGTGAGCTCAGCGAATCGTGGAGTGCTCCAGAGACTGAATTCATCCATGACCCTAAAGGAGATGGTGTGGTTTCCCTGGGAAAGCCCGGTGATCGATGCAGTTGGATCTATTCCATTGGAGATATCACCATCGATCGAGCTGGACCAAACATATCGCAGGATGTTCCTTGAGAAGGTCGCTCCACTTTGAAAATGAACAATTTCAAATTCGCTCACAGGATCCGGCGTTATAGACTCAATCCAGCCAACGGGTGCCATTTCTACAATGATAAAGCCGTTCTCCCTATCCGCAACATAGAGATAATCATCGAACACAGATACCGAACTTGAACTATATCCAATCGGCCCATAATTAAGCAGTTTGGGATCATTTGCAGTGGATATGTCTACAACCATCACCCCGCTACTCGATCCGGAGACATAGGCGTGATTCCCCACCAGCTCAATCCCAATTGCCGTCACATCTAGATAACCGCGTATCAATAGGTTGTTCACGTCGTCAGCATTGATGATATAAAAACCACTATTGCCTCCCACATACACATACTCATCAGTCACCTTTACATCATAGGCATATCTGACCTCACGGAATGTCTCGACGATCCATGGATCTTCTTTATCGCTGATATCTACGATGTAGAGAGCCTGCCTGAGAAATAAATTTGCAAGTTTGAGCACACCCTTCCATCCACAGA
>CAZTGJ010000261.1:0-4793 GCA_964613025.1 uncultured Thermoplasmata archaeon
CCCTGGCCTCCTCCCCCTCCCCCCCCCGGCTCATCCTTCCAAGTTTCAGTGCGGCTTCGGGATCCTTCGCCACGATACACCCCGGCGCATAGGTATCCTTCCTCCGGCTCAGCACGATGTTCGTCCTTCCCGGAAGCACTTCACCGATGGACTCATGGGTCTTCCGTCCCATGATAAGTGGATGCCCCATGGTGACCTTCATGAAATGCTCCATGTCAGAGGGCAGATCCCATGGTAGGACTCCACCAGCTCCGATAACACGGTTCCTCCCCATGGCGGCGATTATCGAGATAATTGGTAAATCGTTCATAGCCTATTCCGCCCAACAGATAATTACCTGTGGGGTTCGATGATGATCTTCAGGCTTTCAGCAGAGCTGGCAGCTAACTCGAATCCCTTCCGGGCCTCTGCAAGGGGGAGCCGGTGGGTGATCATATCCTCCACCTCAACCCTCCCGGTGCGCATCAACTCCATGGCCTGCTTGAGATCATAGGGATTGGCGGCATATGAGGTAACCGTTGTCACCTCGTCCTTCCACAACCGGGCGAGAGGGAATTCGATCCGAGCATCGGGAAGCGAAGGGGCAAAGAAGAGGATGGTCCCACCTCGTCCAACCGATGAGAATGCGGTCTCCACTGCAGGGGTCGCACCCGAGCAGAGCATCACGAAGTCAGTCAACTTTCCGTTGTTCACCTTCCGAACTCGCGAGGAAATATCCCCGGATGCATAAAATGCATAGTCAGCCCCATAGTCAATGGCTTTATTCAGCTTGAATTGATTGATGTCCGTTGTGATGATGGTTCCCGCTCCCAGAGCTTTCAGCAGCTTGACAAAGAGAAGTCCGGTGATACCGCTTCCCAGAATGAGAACGCTCATACCCGGTCGGAAGTGGGCAAGCCGCTGTCCCCGGAAAACACAGCCCAAAGGTTCGAGAAATGCTCCCTGTTCGTAGCTCATCCCCTCGGGAAGTTTGAATGTGCCCCTGTCCACATTGATGGCGGGAACCCTGAGATATTCCGAGAACCCACCGGGATAGAAGGTAGTCGACCTGAGGGTGTCACACACCGAATGATGGCCGCTGAGGCAGTAGTCGCAGGTGTTGCAGGGAACATGATGAGTCACGGCCACACGATCCCCCACCTGAAAGTCCGTCACCCCACTTCCTACTTCCACCACATCTCCGGCCAGTTCGTGGCCAAGCACCAGAGGCGCTTTCTTGATCCGATACCACTCCATGACGTCGCTGCCGCATATTCCGCACGCCTTGACTTTCACCAGGAGTTCTCCGGGTCCGATCCCGGGTTTCGGCAGTTCCTCGATACGAACGTCGCTGTTGGAATAGTACATGGCTGCGCGCATCATCTCACACCAGGTTTCATTGGATCTTCGACGATCACATCTCATAGATTCCTATTTCTTGAGTTCGGTGAACAACTGGAATGCTTCCTTGGGGGTTGCACCCTCGTGGACCACAGACCTGACGGCCTGGATCATGGCCACGGGGTCCTCGGACTGGAAGATATTCCGTCCCATATCCACTCCCACGGCACCGGCGCTAATAGCTTTGTGAGCCATCTCCAGCGCATCGGCCTCCGGGAGCTTCTTGCCGCCGGCGATCACGATGGGCACCGGACAGGAATCCACGACCTTCTCGAACCCTTCAACGTAGTATGTCTTAACGATCCTGGCGCCGAGTTCCGCTGCCATCCGGGAAGCAAGGGCCATGTACCGTGCATCCCGCACCATGTCCTTCCCCACAGCGGTCACGGCCAGGGCAGGGATACCGTAGCGTTCTGCCTCGTCGATGACCTTGGAGAATCCCAGGATGGTATCCCTCTCGAACTTTGCACCCACCAGGATGGAGAAGGCAACGCCGACGACATTCATCCGAATGGCCTCTTCCATGCAAACGGCTACTCCCTCGTGGAGTAGGTTCTCGTTCAGGATGCTGGTTCCGCTGGACACCCTGAGCACGATGGGCACATTGGTATCAGAGGGCACGTACTGTCTCAGTCCGCCCCTGGTGGGCATGAGGACATCGGCATAGGGCAGGAGTGGCTTCACCATCTCGTCCAGACGTTCGAGACCGGTCGTCGGTCCCATGAAGTACCCGTGATCCACCGCCAGCATGACGGTCTTCCCGGTTGTGGGCTTGATGATCTTTGAAATACGATTGTTCATTCCCCAGGACATACTGTATTCCTCCGTTGAGAATAGCGGGAAGGCTGAACATACTTTATTTAAGATTTTGGTGTAGGGGAATGAGTCTCACGCGGAGAAGGGAAAACGTGTTTTCACTCCGGATGACTCATCAGAGTCGTCAAGGAATGAAGACTTGTCCGAGTTCCGGTCACTGAATAGTGTATGTTGTTAGAACTATGGTCAAATAATTGAAGGTATAAACGAGCCTTTACCAGAGCGGGCTTTGAGGATTCCTATCCTTTTCCCTGCTTTTTCATGGAAATAACGAGGGTTTCTTGGAATCCTATAGCGCACAAGGTTCCCACCCATGGCCTCATGATCCTCTCAGGGAAGCTAATTACCTGTCAGTACTGTATGAATTCCTTTGAGATCAGTGAAAATGAGCAGGCAATCCGGGTACCCTGTCCTCATTGTGGGAATAATACACTGATGTCATAATCCAAAATCCACCTCATCCGACAGTTTGAAGCCACTTATCTTTAAACCATACACTAAATTTCATCATAGTTTTGCAGTCAATAGAGATAAACCTTCGGATGTACCGGATGAAACAATCTTTCCTCTTAGAATGCCCTTAGAACTCAATGTACTATAAGGACACCAAGACCCCAGGAGATCAGAGATCGTGGAGTACACTCAAAGTATGGCTTCTTGGTGATCCATAAGAGAAAACACTATTGATTGTCTTGGGATACTTTTTATGATAATATAGCATGGTCAACAAACGTCCTGTAAAATGACCTTGTGTCTTGACATCTATTTACCGCACAGAATTAAAGTTTAATTGTAACTTAGAAACGAAATATCCCGATATGAATTTTTTCACAAAAAATCCAAAATCCATTTTATAAGCACATGAAATGAATTATAATGCCATGTCTCGCACCAATAAATCACATAAGCATGGAAACAAATTTCTGCAATTGAAATTGCAAAGCAAGTTATCTTTCAAAGACGTCCTCAGTTAATTTATTCCCTGCTTATTCTGTATTTTTCTAATAAGTCCCTCAACCTTACGCCTCGCAATCATAATAGCTATATACAACTGTCTATGATTCCGGTCAAGCCCTAAATAATCCGCTCCCTCCTCTTTAGAAAAAGTCTTAAAAAACTTCTTCTCATCCTCGGATAATGAGGCATAAATCCGTGCTCTATCTTTAATCTGCGCCATTGCAGCGTTTGCCTGGCTAACAACTACGATTTCCTTGGGAAACAGATAGTAGATTGAAATCAGAAATAATATTATTCCCAATATCCAGTCTTCTGAACTTCGTAGGGTTCCAGAGACGAAAAGAAAAATCGTAAGAATAAAGAGTAAACCAATACCCAATATCTTTGCCATAAGACGCCTCCAGTGTGGCGTTATCGTCTGCTTTATCTTATCATGCCTCGCCTTATAATCCTCTATTATCCCCTTTCTCAATCCAGGCTTGATTATTTCGCATGAGTCTATCTTAGTTTCATGTGCTTTCAAATTATTTATTTCAATACCTCCATCTACAACTGATATGCCCAGGTTGTTAAGAAATTCAACTTGTTGCCCTTCAACTTTCTTTGATTCCATTACACATATTCATCCTCAGACTCTTTATTCTTAAACCTTTGAGGTGGAGCTTCATCCATCTCAAATGGTACATGTTGAGTCAGAGGGGTCCAATCTTCGGTATCAAAACACAATGGTCTCTCTTTCACAAGTTCAGTTGGAATAGCCTTGACCTTTTTCGCCTCTTCATCTGTTAAAGGATTTACTGAAATCACTTCACTCTCTGGAGCAGTCAGTGGCTTCGAAGTCTCTCGTTCATACTGGTGGTATTGTGATATAGCTATCTCTCTTACCACACCCACATTCGTTCGTACCCTTCCAAAAAGCCCTTCCAGTTCCTTGAATCTATCTTCGTAACCGTCCAATAATGACCTCACCACCGCGTCTTCTTTATATCCTTCCATCGCTTTCATTTCCTTGGCTCTACCCCTCATAATGGTGTTCACATAAAAACCTATTAGTAAAATAGAAGTCAAAAAGGAACCCAATACTATACCCCACATAAATATCGAGTCAGGTTCTATGGGTGGCTTATCCAATCTTACACCACGTACACTAACAAAGAAAAAAATAACCACTGCGTTAAGGCAAATCACCGCAGCAATATGGACTATTATCGAATTCCTCAAGTAGTCAGAAGTCGGCGTTCCAAGCTTTTCCCTCAGTTTGCGGGTCCTTCTACTTTTCACTTTTTTTCTTCACTACCTCCCTTATCTTCCTGCCGTTCACCCCAGGTTACCATATATAGAAATGCAACTGCACCCAGGTTTCCAGCCCACAGACCATCCAGTAGATCCTGCTCATTTATTTCATTGTCTTCTTCAAACATGATCCCAATTAGTAAAACAAGAGAAATGATTAAGATAAACATAGTTAACCTTAAAATTGGCATAATTACACTATATTAAATTAACACATTTATGATATTTATAAATTTCTATTGGAAAGGCTCAGTCAACAAAGATCCGGTAAAATGAGCGAGATTGAAAAGACTAACAAGAAAGTCGCCTTCGGCGACAACTTCTCTCGTTCAAGGGTCTAATTCAAA
>CAZTGJ010000262.1:0-4786 GCA_964613025.1 uncultured Thermoplasmata archaeon
TGACGACCATATCAATATTCTTTCCATTAGGCACCTATAACTGTCAAAGTCAAGTATATAAAGCAGCACCAATAAATTTAATTAAGAACATGTGTGCTGATTAGATTACTCTCAATGGTAGAGGTGGACGATATGAAACGAAATCTACAAACTTTGGTTGGATGCTTCACGCTAGTAATTGTAGTCTTATTGACCATTCTGATATTTGATGATACATGTCCAACGTCCACAGCCGAACGCCATCGAGGGGATGATGGTAACGATATTGGAGTCATTGATGTAACCATTAATCCACTCGTGAAAGAAAAAGGAAATGCCAGGAATATCTCTGTTACCGTCCATAACTTTGGCGAGAATGAGACCAACAGCGATGGCCAGCCAGGCTTCGAGATAGAGGTTTCCATACAAGATGATGAAAGCTTTGAGGTATACAATGAAAGCCTGTCCGTGGATGAAGTATTGGAGATGGGGGACAACTACGTCGTTGATTTCAATGATAGCAACGGGAAGGATTGGGTGCCGAATGAGAATGGGGACTATCAGATACATGCTCGAACCATCTGGGAGCAGGATGAGAAGAATATTGACGAGAATGGTGACAACGACCTGATGACCGTGGAATGCCTCGTTGAAAAAGCTGTCTATGATATTTCAATTCTCAGCCTTGATGTGAATCCCATGACACAGGATGTAGGTCAGATAAGAGAGATAACTACCGAGGTGAGGAATGACGGAAATTCCCCATTGGATAACAATGTGGAGATCACTTTTACGGTTACATTTCGTGGCTCAACCATAGATGAACGAATTATCTTCATTTCGTTACAACCGGATGAGAGCAGCGAAGTGAAGTGGTATTGGCAGTCCTACAAATATGGGGAATATGAAGTTGAGGTTACTGGAGCTATCCGTGGTGAAAGTGAGACAAATCTGGATAACAATTCAATATCCCTGGAGAACATCATGACTGTTGAGACATTGTTCTCTGATACAAGGGAGGATGATGAAAGTCCCTATTATTTGAATCATTCCACAGGCAAATTCATCCTCTGGGACCATATTGAAATGGAAACCCTCTTCTGGAACGGTGACAACGAAACAAACCCGAGTACGGCTGGATGGCATATCGACAGCTCGGGTTATTATTCCACTCGTTCCTGGTACGGAGGAATTTTGGATACGAAACGCTACAGTAACAACATGAGGGCCGGAATCTCCTCCCAGGCATTGAACCTCGCTGATTATTCCTCTGTCCATCTCTCATTTTTCACAAAGTACCATCTTGAGGGAGCTCCGTATGATTTTGTTGAAATTTCCATTTCAAATGATGGGGAGTCCTGGGAAGAGCTGGTGAGGTTCCCGGATACAGGGGAGGAACATGACTCAACAAAGGAGGCGGGGAATGATTTCGGCTGGATCCACAAAGATATCGAGATACCCGGGGAATTCCTGCAGGAGACATTCTATATCGAAATCCTCATGAAAACAGATAGCGGTGTCACCTTCACAGGAGTTTGGATCGACGATATCCTGCTCTATGGCACTAGTGGTAACAACCATCCACCTTTTGCCAGATTCAGCGCGTACCATGAGGACCATGACTTCGCCTACAGCCAAAACGTCATTAAAAATCCTCCTGTGTCTCTTCTGCACATGAAAGGAGACACCAGCAACAATAACCTTCCGAGACCGATAGGGGAGATGCAAGGGGGATTGCCACTGGGTTCCGAGGTGGAATTCAGTGCCGGAGGTCTGAGCTTTGATCCGGATATGGGGGATGATTTCTTTTGTCGGTGGGACTTCGGGGATGGAGAGACCGAATTTGGCAACACGGTCAGTCACACATATGAATATCTTCCAATGGAGGGATATTATATTGTCAAACTCAAGGTCACTGATGAATATGATGCATATTCTGAGGATACCATTAAAGTCTGGTTCGGGAACAAGGCACCCGAATCAGATTTCATCGTTGCCAGCAACTTCGATACCTCGACCCCTATCAATGATGAAAACGATGGAATGGAAAATAGCATCATCGACGTGTTCTATGGTGATAGGATCATCTTCATCCAGAAGTCATCGGATCCGGAGAACGACCCGCTTACCTTTCAGTGGGAGTTCGAATGCGATCTTACACAATATGAAACAAGTGACATAGGTGATGTCGTGTCCGGTATTGTAGGTGAGGATTTCCTCTACGAAGGTCTGGATGGTTCCGAACCCATCAAATCCGTTGTTCCGGTGAATTACACTGTCACACTTCTCGTGAATGATGGTCATCAACAATCAGTAAGATCGTACACTGTCCAGGTCCATCCCTATGCACGAGCGACGTTCAAGCGGCAGGTGACCATGGATTCAATGATTCTCAATGCCTCGGTGGAACTCATATGGCGAGGATTCAGTTCGGAAGCAGCACCCTCGAAAGAGTTGATAAGCCCGGAAAGACCAGTTTTCGTGTATATCGAACCCACTGATAGCCCCGACCCCTCTCTAGGCGAAAAAGGGGGAATCGGGTTGGTGTATGAAGTTACTACGGTCGGATGCATGCTTCAAAACGGCGATGAAGGATTCATCAAAGCAGAGATTATCTTACCGATACTTACTTCCGACATCGAGGAGATTGGGGAAGTATTTGTATTACAGGACGATCTGAGACTTGAGTACTACGATGCTGTCGAGAAGAGGTTCATAGTCGTCGAGGGGAGCGAGGTCATATCGGAGGAGGGAATAATCTATGTCATTGGTGATGTTGATCATTTCTCGATATTCACTGTTATAGTGGACAGCATCTATAATCCAATGCATCCGGACCATGATTTTGTATTACCGGAACTCATGGTATCTGAAATAAAATTCTCAAGAACTCCGGTACTGAACGGACAGATCGTGGAGATTCGGGCACATATCAAGAATAATGGCTTAATGCATGCGAAAAACGTTGATGTGAATTTCTATGACGATGAATTCCAGATGAGTGAGAAGAGAACTGATGTGGTGAAAGGAAGTGGAGGACTCGTTGTCATTAACCTGGTTTATGAACCATTATTGAATGATCCTGATAAACAACTGGAAGAACATACTATCAGAGTGGCAGTGAATGAACAACGATCTATCGTGGAAGCAAACGAAAATTACGAGAACAATGAACAGGTAAAGACTCTCCATGTGATTAAGGATGTCAGAGCTCATCAAAGTGTTGTAGTCACGGATCCTGAGGAGAATGCCACAGTGAATAGAACGATCATCATAAGAGGGAATTCCTCCGTTGATGTCATGATTGTCAGTATTGAGAAGGTATATCAGTCCTTTGGGAATGGGGACTGCATATACACAATACTATCAGTCGAGCCAGAATCCGTCCCGGTTTTCATGATGGAATATTCGTTGGTAGATGACCAAGGAACCATTGTAAACGAATTTCAAGGATCTGTTGCTGACATCTATGGTCTCAATTTCGATGATGGGCATACGAATGTGACCTTCCGAGATTATGATCTTGACGGAGACATATCAATTGGAGATGCGTTCCTTCTCAGGGGTGTGGAGAATGGTGGAGTGTGGATGGATGGGTATACCCTGCAATTGCACAATCTGACAAATAGTAGTTTGGAAAGGGTGGAGGTGTCTATCAATGAAGGGACATGGATGGTTGCATCGGGAACGAATGATTGGATTCTTCAATGGGATACCACCACGATGGAAAACGGATTTCATTCACTCAGATTCCGCTCTTACTGTTACGGGGCATATTCGGATATTGTTTCCCTAAACCTTGATGTCCAGAATCAAGAGCAGAACATAGTACCCATTGTGGGTATTACCGAACCGTTGAATGAGGATACTGTTTCAGGTAACGTTACGATCCAAGGGATTGCTGTGGATAAGGACGGGAACGAGACCATTGAGGTTGTGGAAATATCAATCAATGATGAAGAATGGATTGCGGTCATGGGAACGAGTTCATGGGGTTACTCCTGGAATACCACACAGCTGGAAAACGGAAGTTATACCATCAGTGTACGATGTTATGATGGCACACTTTACTCCGACATACTCAACATCACTGTTATTGTGAAGAATGAAGAAAATACAGAGGATGATACTGGTGACGGAAGGGATGATAAGGGTGAAGATTCCGATGATAATCTGTTATTCGAACAAATCGGTCCCCTTCCTCTTTTTGGATACGTTGGTCTCCTTATAACAATTGGTCTGTTATGTTCAGTCCTTCAAATGAAAAAGGGAAGCAAGACGAGATCTGTAGATACTCCATCCCCTCCTTCGCAACAACCCAATCAGCAAGCTCCCCAACCAACATCTCAACCACCAATTCAATATCCTTCCATCCCATTATATCAGGATCAAACATCCCAACAAGAATATGGTAATTATCAACCCCAACCATCGGTAACTGAGACTCCTGCCATGCACCAACCTGTATCACGGGGTCAATGGCAATGCCCTCAATGTGGTAACAATTCAAATCTTGAATATGCATTTTGTATGAAATGTGGAATCAAGAGGGATTCCTAAGGCAATACTGGATTGAGTTGGGTCAAGACACGGGCACCTGAAATAATGATCAACTATCACACGATATCGCTGGTTATTTAATGGGCCCTTTAATGAATCGAAGATCCTGTAGTTCTTTCCTGAAATTTGGAAATGAATTTGATTATTCAAATTTCGATCAGACTACTCCTTACAGTCTCAGAATTATTTCAATGGAGGGTAAGAGTTCAGCCATGTGAAGTAAGTGCGATTTTCATTCCCTGAGTGA
>CAZTGJ010000263.1:0-4778 GCA_964613025.1 uncultured Thermoplasmata archaeon
ACGGGTTGTTAGGTGATCCTATCTCAGGACAACCAGTCATTCGGAGATACTGTGTCACACGCAATACTTATCACTCAATGCCTCCAGAACGACTTTGTCAAACCTCTGGGTCTGTACGACGAATTCCCCAATCTCCTCCACATAGGCCATGATGAGGCCAGGCGGCTCATGGGGGAGGATCCTCCGGAAGGCCCGATCGCACGGACAATGAAATGGGCCTATGAACAACCCGAGGAAAAATTGTCCATTGTGCATATCCGGGACTGGCACGATCCCGATGATCCGTTCCAGACAGAACATCTTCGGGAGTTCGGGTCCCATTGTACCGTGAACTCCCCGGAGGCGGAGTTTGCATTCAAGATCCCGGATCCCGACCGGCAGACCATGATCATCGATGCTGTGAGCATCAACGATTTCATTGACTCCCGGCTTGGAGATTTTCTCAAGCAGCGTTCGGACAGGCCGATAAAGATTGGACTTATCGGTGTCTGGACGGAAGCAAAGATTATGTTCCTGGCCTATGAGCTTCACACACGTTTCCCGAACATGCGGATCGCTGTCTGCTCCGCATTGACCGCAAGCTCCTCCCGCCCGGCACATTTCGTGGCCCTGGGACAACTCGAACGAATCCTGGGGGTAAGGGTATTCGATTCCATCAGTGAGTTCACCGGTTTCCTCACCGACGACCCGGCGGATGTTCCGCTTCCCGCTCAATCAACCCCTGGATTGCCCAAGATCACCATGGATGATTGGGACAAGGTAAACGAAACGGACCAGCATCTGATCAAGTACCTGTTCCGGAACTGCAGATCAATCAATCTCAGGGCTCTCTCTGGAGGATTTTCCGGAAATCTCGTGCTTGGAAGCGAAAGTGTCGACCTTCATGGATTACAACAGGTTCCCCATGTGGTGAAGATCGGGCCTCACGGTCCAATTGGTCAGGAGAGAACAGCCTTCGAGCAAGTTGAAAGTGTTCTGGGAAATAATGCACCAAATATCGTTGATTTTGCGGATATGGGGGGCAGGGGAGCACTGAAATACCGATATGCGGCAATGGGCGGAGGATTTTCCACCACATTCCAGGAAAGGTACTGCGGAGGGTTGACCAAGGATGAGATCGAAAACTATCTCTCCATTGTCTTCAAGGAACAGCTTGGAAGGTTCTACAAGGCAGGAGAACCGGAAAGTGCCAATCTTCTCGAACATTACGGAATTGTATCAGAGTATGCCGAGCCAATAAAAAAAAGGATTGAAGAGGTTTTAGGTACCTCTGCGGACACGGAATACCTCCAACTACCAACAGGACACGAGTTCCACAATCCCTACTACTTCTATCGGGATGATCTTCCGAAGCTGGCGACCAGGGCAATAAGTTCGGCCTACTTCTCATATATTCATGGCGATCTGAACGGTGCGAACATCATCATCGACACCCATGATAATGTCTGGCTCATCGATTTCTTCCATACCGGTCCGGGCCACATCCTGAAAGATATGATCAAACTTGAGAACGACATACTCTACATTTACACCCCGGTGAACAACAAGGAGGATCTGGCCGAGGCGGTTCGACTTACCGATTCCCTGCTGAGAGTCGGTGATCTGGCGCGGACCCTTCCCGAGGTGGATTCGACGGGATTGAGCGATCCACATATGAGACAGACGTACGAAACGATCCGATACCTGCGTACATTCTATCCTCCACTTATCCATGATGACAGAAACCCTCTCCAGTTGTTCATAGCTCTTCTCCGGTACGCGGGCCACACCCTTTCCTTTGACGAATCCAACGACTGGCAGAAAAAATGGGCATTGTATACAGCAGGGAAATGCTGCTATCTCATCAAGAAGAGGTTACGATCACGAGGTCCGATCCGGATCGACTGGCTTGATACCAAGTACACCGGAAATGGAAAGCTCGGCATGACGCTGCTCCCGGGAAGAAAGGATTACAGCAGGTCCCTCAGGGAGGACCTTAAAACTATGAAGGAGAATAACGTGACCCATGTGGTCACCATGCTCACCCACAACGAGTTTGGTTCATACGGGGTCAGTGATCTGCTGAAGAACTATGAAAAGGCAGGGTTCAACTCAAGATATTTCCCAATCCTGAACCAGGGGGTCAGCTCGGTGCATGGCATGAGGGAAATGGTTCAATGGATAGATGATATTCTGGAAGGTGGAGGGAATGTCATGCTGCACTGCGTTGGGGGACTGGGAAGATCCGGGCTGGTGGCGGCCTGCTATCTAGTCTCCAAGGGGCTTGATGCGGATTCCGCGATACAGGAAGTTCGCCGTTCCCGTTCCCCCAGGGCCATTGAATCCAAGGTGCAGGAGAAATTTGTTCGTGAATTCACAGTCTAATAGACTTTCCATGAAGCTTGAATCCCAATGGATTCCATGGTCTGTACTTATACACTATTAGAACAAGGTTAATTAATAATGAATCAATTTTCAGGGAAAACCGGAGGCCAGACGTATGGCTGATGAGAACACCGATACCAAGTCAGAAAAGGATAGAATCGAACAGTGGCTGGATAAACATTTCGAACCCCACTTCTTTTCTTTGAAGTACGTTATTATGATCCCGGTTTTTATCTCATTCTTTGGATCCATCATCATGTTCATAATCGGAGGGATAGAGGCGTACAATTCAGCTCTGGAATTATTTGATGGAGGGTTGAAGGAAAGTCAGATCCACATGGTCCTTTCGGTGGATGCCTTTCTTCTGGGAATTGTACTTGTGATCTTTTCCTATGGTATCTATGATCTCTTCATCAGTAACATTGATCCTGCTGACCGGCCCAATGTGCGGCCCAACTGGATGAAGTTCAAGGATATCGGGGAATTGAAGATCACCCTGGCGGAAGTTATCCTCATCATCCTGACCATCAACTTCTTTGAGCTGGTTCTGGAGAGAATGGGGTCGTTCGGGGATCCCTGGCAGCTCATGATCATTCCCATCGGTCTCTTCTTCATTGCTTTAGGGATTGGAGTTTTCAAGAAATTGACACAGTCAAAAGGGCCCTTATTGAAATAGGAAGGGTTGTATTAACCGGTTCATATGTTGGTGAGGCATGACAAGAAAATATCAAAATTTCGGTAGATTTGATTAGATCAGAATTGATCTGGTTAGTTTTCCGGGGACCCATTTCGGAATGTATTCCAGGGTTTGAGAAACAATACAGCGATATCCGATAGGGTGATGTCCGGTGAGCGGGTGGAATCCATGGCGACAAGGAGCTTTTCAAGGTCCTGTTGGTCAACCGGAGAGTTCTTGGTGTTCCTGTTTGTGTGGGCGGAGTTTTCAAGGAGGTTGGTAATTGCAGCCATGAGAGCCGTTGCCCAGGAAATAAAGCAGTCACGAAGCTGAACCTGTGCTTCCTCACCCGATTCCCTGTCTTGATCCTTCCCTACATCCTCATCCTTATGAGGCTCCAACCTTTCATGCCACCAGAGCACGTACAGGAGGAGGTTCCACATAGTATCCCACCATTTCCTATTATTATCTGGTGAGATCGGAGATTGCATGGGTCTTTTCCGGAGACTGAGGTTCAGGCTTTTGAGGTCGATGGAAGGTGGGGTAGTCAGCTCGCTCACAGGAGAATCCAGGTTTATCTCAAGCTGAAAATTGTTCTCATCCTCCATTATTGCCAGAAGGATGCCTGTCTGCCTAACCTTCCCCTTCTCATCGATGATATGACTTCCAAAGGCCATCATGTAGGCCGTCCCCCCCGATTCCGGAGTGATCTCTCCCATTGACAAGGTGATGGAGCAAATCCCCTCCCTGCTTCCGCCCCCCCCCGGAGAAAACCTATGTGTTCGTTGGTTCGTGATCAATCCGTTTCGTTGAATTGTTTTATGATGTGTGAAGGTTTCTTCCATATCGAATCCCATGGTCCATGTTGTTTCCTGATCCGGTGTTGCCAGTGTGAGAGAATTACCGTTGATGCTGAACGATTGGTTATGGCTTTCAAATATTAATGGCCCATGTGAATATTTCTCTTCCTCGATAAAGAATTTGTTAATTTCCGGAATGGATAGGAGGGTTTCTATGGCCGAGGGTGAGGAGGATGGTTCCTCTTCTGCAGTAGTATCCTTCGGTTCTTTCCGGTATTTTCCGATATCGTCCAATTCATGGGAAGGTACCGAAACTGAAAGGTCAGGGAAATCCTTCGGGATTGTGGTTGGCTTCGGATGTTCATGGACGGGTGGGTGGGGGGTGGATATTGGAGGAGGAAGCTCTGTTGAAAAAGTTGAGGGGGGAGATGGTAAAGGGGGCAGGTGGGAATGCGGGGATTGTTTTTGAGTGGATTCAGGACCGTCCGAAGCTGTGGGGTGGGGAGCTGATGTTGAGGTTGACGAGGTAAGGGTAGTTGATGGTGATAGCTCGGAAGATGAGAGGGAAGGTGGAGGGGAAGAGGATGGAGAAAGAGGAGTTGATGGCACAGAGGAGGAAGAATCTTGCTTTTTGGAAATGACCTTGAAGTAGTAGTAATATGCAATTAAACCACCAATCAGAGGGATAATAAGACCGAAAATGAGGAGGGGCAGAATACTACCATTGTCATCATCTGTCGATGTCTCAGCTGAAATATCATCCAATGGTCGGGCGGATACCAATCCAAGTACCGGGGATGCGAAAAGAAGAATGATGATCGTGATCCAAATGTATTTCATCGCAGGATGATGCTGATACACGCGTATAAATATTTACTGGTGGGGGGTAAGAGTTCAGTGATCTGAAGCCCTCCTACACTGGAAAGTACACATTTCAC
>CAZTGJ010000264.1:0-4773 GCA_964613025.1 uncultured Thermoplasmata archaeon
TCCCCCCCCCACCATTTTGAAGATAAGATGATAAAATTATTATTACACAACGTCCACGATGATGACTACCACTACGACGACAAAACGTATCTGGGGGGGAAGGGGGTAGGGAGCAGCAGTAACCTGATGCAACACTCAAGCTCAGAGTAAAAATGAAACGAGAGGATAAAATAAGAGTATAAAATAAGAGCAATGAATAGAGAAAATACTAAAAAAGAATATAATAAAAAAAAGAGAGGAGAAAAAAAGAAAGAGAGGGAAGTGGACTTAATCCACTACCTCGTAATCTCCATCTACCACGTTGTCATCGCTTCCGCCTGATGGTGGAGGCTGCTGACCCATATCCGGCTGCTGTGGTCCTGCCTGCTGCTGCTGGGCAGCGGTCTGCTCGTACATGGCCTTGGAGATCTCATGGAACTTCTTTTCCAGGGTTTCCATGTCCTCTTTCACACGCTGAACATCCTTCGCTTCAAGGGATTTCTTCAGAGTCTCGATACCTTCCAGAATCGGCTTTTTCTGTTCCTCGGTTATTTTATCCCCGAGTTCTTCCAAAGTTCGCTCCATAGAGAAAACCATGGCATCAGCCTTGTTGAAGGTCTCGATCTCTTCCTTCTTCTTTTGATCCTCTGCAGCGTTCTGTTCCGCTTCCATGACCTTTGCGTTGATCTCGTCCTCACTGAGCTTGTTCGCTGTTACAATGGTGATGGATTGCTCCTTGTTCGTTCCGAGGTCCTTGGCAGAAACGTTCAGAATCCCATTGGCGTCGATCTTGAACGTGACTTCGATCTGGGGGATGCCGCGGGGGGAGGGGGGTATGCCATCAAGATGGAACCGTCCCAGCGTCGTATTGTCCATTGCCATGGGTCGTTCACCCTGCAGCACATGGATTTCCACACTCGGTTGATTATCTGAAGCAGTTGAGAAGATCTGTTTCTTCTCTGTAGGGATGGTCGTGTTCCGATCGATCAGCTTGGTAAATACATTTCCCAGGGTCTCAAGTCCAAGGGTCAGGGGTGTCACATCAAGGAGCAGGATATCCTTCACCTCACCGGAGAGAACCCCTCCCTGAATGGCAGCTCCGAGGGCAACACATTCATCGGGATTGATGTTCTTATAGGGTTCCATTCCAAAGAAATCGACAACGATCTTCTGGACCGAGGGCATCCGGGTGGATCCGCCTACAAGAATAACCTTCTTGATATCACTCTTGGACTGAGCAGTTGGCCTCGCAGTCCGCAAGGCCTCCTCGATGGAAGGGATGATCTTGTTGATGAGATCCCTGCTGATCTCCTCGAACTTTGCCCGTGACAAGGTAATGTCCAGGTGCTTCGGCTGACCATTGGCATCGGCTGTTATGAAGGGAAGATTGATGCCTGTTGTGGTGAGCTGGGAGAGCTCTATCTTTGCCTTTTCAGCAGCATCCTTCAATCTCTGAAGGGCAATCTTGTCCTGCGAAAGGTCTATGCCGTTCTCCCGTTTGAATTCCTTGACAAGGTAGTCTATGACCAGTTGATCCCAATCGTCCCCACCGAGCTTCGTGTCACCAGTTGATGACAGAACCTGGAAGACACCATCGCCTACCTCCAGAATGGAGACATCAAATGTACCTCCACCAAGGTCGAATACCAGGATTTTTTCACCCTCATCCTTGTCCAATCCATAGGAAAGTGACGATGCTGTTGGTTCATTGATGATCCTGAGCACATTGAGGCCGGCTATCTTTCCGGCATCTTTCGTTGCCTGACGCTGAGCATCGTTGAAGTAGGCGGGAACGGTGATGACCGCATCCTCAACCTTCCCTCCAAGATATGCTTCGGCATCGGTCTTCAGCTTTCTGAGGATGAAAGCAGAGATATCCTGGGGAGTGTAATCTTTCCCATCAATGGTTATCTTGTAGTTCTCACCCATGTGTCTCTTTATTGACCTGATGGTTTTATCTGGATTACTAACTGCCTGCCTCTTGGCGACCTCCCCCACGATGATCTCTCCATCTTTCGTGAATGCAACAACCGAGGGAGTGGTTCGTCCACCTTCCGAATTCGTGATGATCTGGGCCTTTCCGCCTTCCATAACGGCCATTGCGGAATTCGTTGTTCCGAGATCAATTCCTATTACTTTTCCCATATCTATTCCTCCTTTTTGGAAATTCGTACTTTTGCCGGTCTGATTACCTTATCCTTCAGGAAGTATCCTTTCTGAAAAACATCGGTGACCGTATTTTCGTCAAGTTCGTCATTTACGACCTGCATCATTGCGTCATGCCTGAAGGGGTCGAAAGCTACACCGGTTTCATTGATGGCTCTCACCCCCTCATCCGACAGTATTTTGATGAAATGATTGTGAATTAATTCAATCCCCTGATAAAAGGGATCGTCCGCATCAACACCATTTGCCACTGGGTTCACGGCACGGTCAAGATTATCCACAACTTCCAGAAGATTCAGTATTAATCGTTCATTGGCGAAGTTAATAATGTTCTCCCTATCTTTCTCGTTTCGTTTTCTGTAGTTGTCGAAATCAGCAGCTACCCGCTGAAGTGTCTCTTTATATTCATTTACGGTTTTGATTTTATTCAGCAGTTCACTCTGGAATATCAACAATTTCTCGTTCATTGAATATTCATCGAGGCAACTGAACTGACCCTCCTCTATGGTCTCCATCTCTTTCTCGATCTCAGCACTCATATCAAGAACATCACTGTATGCACGTTCTGAACCGGAGGATTTTTTCCCCTTTCGGCTTCCTCTCTTCACTGTGTCGGAGGCCCGTTTCTGACCTTTTGCCCCGCTTTTCGGATGTCCTATGAGTGGTTTCTTACCATCTCGATCCTTTCTGTGCTGAGTTCTCTCACTGGTATTCACTTCATCTTCCCCCAATAACACATCAGCTCTCCCCATGGTCATTTCTCATTACCGGATGAAGGGGAAATCAGCGATGGATTGAAAGTAAAAAGAAAATAAAAAAGAAAAAGGGGATGGGTTTTAGTAACCCATTCCGCCCATGTCCGGCATTCCGCCCATTCCGCCGCCGCCTGGTGGCATCGGAGGCATTCCGCCGCCCTTGGATGCGATAACGTCATCGATCCGCAGGATCATGGTTGCAACTTCGGTTGCAGAGGTGATTCCCTGGGTCTTGACCCTGAGGGGCTCAATGACCTTCTGCTTCCGCATGTCCAGAACTTTTCCATCGAATACATTGAGGCCGGCAAACTTGTTCCCTCTCTTACCTTCGTGGGCACTCCTGAGGTTCACAAGTGAATCGATGGCATCAAGACCAGCATTCTCCGCTAGGGTCCTGGGGATGACCTCCAGGGATGTGGCGAATGCTTCGATTGCCAGTTGTTCTCTGCCGCCAACGGTTGATGCGTATTCCTTGAGTCTGAGTGCAAGCTCTGTCTCCGGTGCACCACCGCCAGCCACTGCGAATCCATCCTCGATTGCTATTCCCACGACACTCAGTGCGTCATGGATGGCGCGCTCGATCTCGTCAACCACATGATCGGTTCCGCCTCTGATGAGGATTGAAACTGACTTTGCCTTCTTGCAGCCGGTGACGAATGTCATCTCATCGTCGCTGATCTTTGTGGCTTCCACTTCACCTGCAAATCCGAGGTCACCCTTGGTGAGTTCATCAAGAGTGGTGACGATCCTGGCTCCGGTAGCCTTTGCCAGCTTCTCCATGTCACTCTTCTTGGCCCTCCGGATTGCCATGATATCGGATTTTGCAAGGTAGTACTGGACAAAGTCATCGATGCCCTTCTGACAGACTACCATGTTTGCCCCGCTCTTCAGGATCTTGTCGGCCATACCCTTCATCATGCGCTCTTCCTCATCCAGGAAAGCCTGGAGCTGAGTGGGATCAGTGATCTGGATCTTGGCGTCCACTTCGGTCTTTTTAACCTCGAGTGCGGAGTTGATCAGTGCGATCTTTGCCTTCTCCAAGCTCCGTGGCATGCTGGGGTGAACCGGCTCTTTGTCGATGATAATTCCTTCGATGATCTGGGAATCATTTACGGATCCGCCATGCTTCTTCTCGACCTTGATGTTGTCGATGTCAGCGATCGTCGAACCGTTCTTTACCTCGGAAACCGAGGTTACCGCTTTCACGGCAACATCTGCGAGGTATTCCTTGGATGCACCGACACTCTTCCCGGTCATGGCTGTCATGGCGATATCCTTGAGGAGCTTCTTGTCCTTTGCCGTTACCACGATGGATATTTCATTGAGTACTGAAAGTGCTTTCTCCGAGGCCATCCTGTAACCATTTGCGATGATTGTTGGATGGACACTCTGGTCAATGAGATTCTCGGCCTGCTTGAGCAACTCACCTGCGATGATGACCGCGGATGTGGTTCCGTCGCCGCACTCCTCATCCTGTGTCTTTGCAACCTCAACCACCATCTTGGCGGCGGGGTGCTCGACATCGATTTCCTTGAGGATCGTGACACCGTCATTTGTTATTACCACATCACCCATGCTGTCCACGAGCATTTTATCCATGCCCTTTGGTCCCAGGGTAGAGCAAACCGCATCTGCGATAGCTCGAGCTGCTGCAATGTTCCTGTTCTGGGCGTTCTTCCCAGACTCTCTCTGTGTACCTTCTTTTAATACTAAAATTGGCTGTCCGCCTAGCATATTCTAAGCCTCCAATTGAATTTCTCTCCAACCGCATAGGTCGGTTAGGAGCGATTGTAAATTAGATCTTCTATAAATAGTTTTCCCAGGATTGTAAGAGTTCAGCCATGTGAAGTAAGTGCGATTTTCATTCCCTGAG
>CAZTGJ010000265.1:0-4763 GCA_964613025.1 uncultured Thermoplasmata archaeon
GGAGGTGGAACGAATGACGATGAAACAAAAACGAAATAATATTCGTACTCAACATCACATGACCATGGCCTCACAACATCGTTTGGTTTCATCCTCTTTCTTCTACAGTACTTCATGGTTCCAGTCTTCCATCCGTCCGCTAAACCTTAATACCTGTTTTATTTTTCCCAGCCCATGACCGGGTTTGACCTTTCGTTCTTTCGGGAGAACGATTTCATCCGCAAGAAATGCCCGTCCTGCGGTAACTCTTACTGGAGCCAGGACCACCAGCAGACCAACTGCGGGGATGCTCCATGCCAGGAATACACCTTCCTCGAACAGCGATTCACGGACAGGGCCTACTCAATCGATGAGATGCGGGAGGCATTTCTCGGATACTTTGAGAGGAACGATCACACCCGTCTCACCCGCTACCCTGTGGCCGCCAGATGGAGAGGGGATATCTATCTTACCATCGCTTCCATTGCCGACTTCCAGCCTCATGTCACCTCGGGATGGGTTAAGCCTCCGGCAAACCCTCTTGTGATCTCCCAACCCTGCATCCGGCTCAACGATCTGGACTCAGTTGGCAGAACAGGACGTCATCTCTCGGAATTCGAGATGATGGGGCATCACTCATTCAACACCAAGGAGGAGCAGATCTATTTCAAGGAGGATACCGTTCGGTACTGCAGCGAATTCCTGGGCACCATCGGCATGTACGGTGAGAGCTACAAGGAGAGCACCTGGATCGGGGGCGGGAATGCAGGGGCATGTCTCGAAGTAGTGAAGGGCGGACTGGAGGTTGCTACCCTGGTGTTCATGGACCTCAAAGAGGATCCGGCAGGGAGCATCGATGTGAAAGGGAAGATGTACTCCCCCAATCCCCTGGAGATAGTGGACACCGGATACGGTCTTGAGCGGTTCGTCTGGGCATCCCAGGAGCAGCCCACCATCTATGACGCGCTCTATCCCTCTCAGATAGCAAAGATCATGGAACACTCGGTTGGGGTTCTGGAGGTGGATCCCGCACTTCTGCGAGCCCACGCCCAGCTCATGGGCCTCATGGATATCGATAAGGTCGGACTTCGTGGGATCAGGAAAGAACTGGTGAACCATCTCAATCAACGGGGGTACTCCATTACCATCGATGAGGTTGATGAGCTTCTGGTGCCAATGGAGAAAGTGTATACCGTGGTGGATCACACCCGGACGCTTGCCTTCATGCTCACTGACGACATCGTTCCATCGCATCATAAGGCCGGGTATCTCGCCCGTCTCGTTCTCCGACGAACTCTGCGGCTCATGGAGGACCTCCAGCTTGAATACTCCCTAGGAGAGGTGGTTGATCTGCACATCGACGCAATGAAAGCATCCTTCCCCGAGGTTCTTGTCAAGCGTGATATCATCATGGAGATTCTGGACCTTGAATCCAAACGCTACCTTGATACCGTGGATAGGGGGAGGAAGAACATCCTTCGCTTCGTGAAAGACCTGCAGAAGAAGGGGGTCAATGAGCTTTCAACTGAAACCCTCATGGATTTTTATGACACCCACGGACTCCATCCCACCATCGTTCAGACCGTTACCAAAGAGGCGGGTCTGTCCATAGACATCCCTGACGAGTTCAACAATCTCATTGCTGATCGCCACACCCCGAAGGTGAAGGAAGTGGGTATGGAAAAGGAATACTCCTATCCGGAAACCGAACTGCTCTACTATCAGGATGAAACCCTCATGGACTTTCAAGGAGCTATCATCGGTATCGAAGGAAGATCCGTTATCCTGGATAAGACCATTTTCTATCCCGAGGGAGGAGGGCAGCCCAACGATACCGGAGTGTTCATGTTCGGGGACAGGATCCATCAGGTGGTGGATGTCCAGAAATATCAAGGTGTCATTGTCCACACACTGGATGGTGAACCCGATTTCACGATAGGTGACGTTGTTACCGGGATGCTGGATCAGGAACGGAGGCTCGCCCACATGCGGCACCACACCTCCACCCACATCGTTCTGGAAGCCGCCCGCAGGATCCTGGGATCCCATATCTGGCAGACCGGCTCATCATTCACCCACAAACTTGCCCATTACGATATCACCCACTTCAAGCGGCTGTCCAGGAAGGAAATCAGTGCGATCGAGCGCGAGGCAAACAGGATCGTGCTTCAGGGACATCCGGTGACCAAAGAGTTCCTTGAGCGGGATGCCGCGGAGAAGCTCTACGGCTTCAAGCTCTACCAGGGAGGCGCCCCCAAGGTCAATGTGATCCGGGTCGTCAGAACAGGTAGTATGGGCCACATGGTAGATGCGGAAGCCTGTGGTGGAACCCATGTGAACAACACCCGTGAATGCGGTATGATCAAGATCGTCCGGGTGGTGAGCGTGCAGGATGGGGTGGAGCGTCTGGACTATACTGCCGGCATGGCAACCATTGATTCGGTACAGGAAATGGAAGGATATCTGGACGATTCAGCGGAGGCGCTCAGTGTGGCACGAAAACACCTGCCCGGCTCAGCTACCCGGTTCTTCAGGGAGTGGAAAGAGCGGGGAAAGGAGATTCAGGAGCTCAAGGAAAAATTGGCCTCACAAGAGAAGGATTCATTGACAAGCGAAGATGTTCATGGAGTAAGAATCGTATCCGGTGTCGTGGATATGGATATGAAAGGTTTGCAAATTGCAATCAGTCCATTCACACGTGTAAAAAATACATTCACAGTGATTGGTGGAAAAGAGGGAAGTATCGTAGTTGCCCGGAGTGATCTCGGGGTGGATATTAATTGCGGGAAACTCACTGAGACGATCTCGAAGGTTCTAAATGGGAAGGGCGGGGGGAGACCCACGATTGGACAAGGCAAATTCCCCGATGTTGAAAAAGCCGTAGTTGCCATTCGGGAAAAAGCGAAAGAACAGCTTAGTTAAGATGCGTTGAATCGAATTATTGATACCATCACTCCCTCAATGGAATACATTTCACAACACCTTCTCCCCCACCCTGCCTTGTCGGCTTCATAGAACCCAACCGGACCTCACACAAATACTCAATTCTTATCAACCACTTCGTACTCAAACGGATCGACAGCACGTTGTCACTCTACCCCCTCCCCCTGGAAGTCGTAGATTTGTAACATCCTTGGAGACAATGCCACCAACAAATTTATAGGCAGTTCTAAAAATCCGCACAGCATGAGCACGATACCAACCGATCCCGAACCTCTGACCATCGAATATTCTCATCTGGATATCGAACCGTCGCTGGAGGATGCGGGGTCTTATCTCCCTGAAAAACTGCTCCGAAAAGTAGCTCCCAGGATACCGGATCTTGCGGAATGGGAGATCATCAGACACTTCACCCACCTCTCCCTTCGGAACTACGGCGTTGACAACGGTTTCTATCCCCTCGGCTCATGTACCATGAAATACAATCCCCGGATTAATGAAGCGATCTCAGCACGTCCCGAGCTAGCTGGAATGCATCCGGAACAAGACCAGTCCACGGTCCAGGGAAGCATCAGGATCATGTATGAGCTTCAGAATGCGTTGGCAGAGATCGGCGGTGTGGATGCGGTAACCCTCCAGCCTGCCGCAGGAGCCCATGGGGAGTTCACCGGACTGCTCATTGCCCGGGCATTCCACGAGCGGAACGGGGACGATCGTCCCGATATCATTCTTCCGGACACCGCCCACGGCACCAATCCGGCAAGCGCAATCATGGCTGGCTTCAATCTCATCGAGCTGGAATCCGGGGAGGACGGATGCGTGGATCTCGAGGCCCTGGAAGCGGCTCTCAGCGACAAGACTGCGGCTTTCATGCTTACCAATCCCAACACCCTTGGGATATTCGAACACGAGGTCCTTGAGATCGCCAAGATCGTACACAAGGCCGGGGCACTGCTCTACTATGACGGTGCGAATCTCAATGCCATCATGGGGAAGACCACCCCGGGAAAGATGGGATTCGATATCGTACATTTCAATCTTCACAAGACCTTCTCCACCCCACACGGGGGAGGTGGACCGGGATCCGGGCCCATCGGAGTCACTGAACGTCTCAGGGATTTCTTACCCTCGCCTATTGCGGATTTCGACGGGACCAACTACTTCCTGAACTACAATATTCCCCACACCATCGGCAAGGTGATCCAGTTCTACGGGAACTTCGGGGTGCTGTCACGAGCGTACACCTACATCCTGGCCTGCGGAGGGAACGGTCTGGAGCATGTGTCCGAGCGGGCGGTGCTCAATGCGGCCTACCTCAAGGAGAAGCTCCTTCCCAACTATTCCATGCCTTTCAAGAATGAGCGGAAGCACGAGTTCGTGCTGTCAGGTGAGAATGACAAAGGTTTCCGTACCCTGGACATTGCCAAACGGCTCCTGGACTACGGACTTCACGCACCCACCATCTACTTCCCTCATCTGGTCCACGAAGCGTTGATGATCGAACCCACGGAAACCGAGTCAAAGGCTAATCTCGATGTGTTTGTTGACGCCATGAACAAGATCATTCACGAGGATGCAGAGGTCGTGAAAGCGGCTCCATGTGGGGAAACCCCGGTCTGTCGCGTTGATGAGCTCCATGCTGTCAGGAAGCTTACTCTTACCTGGAATGAGATCCAAGAAGAGTCGTAATTACTGCCTCTCGCGGAGTTGCGGAGATCGAGGAAAAACTTGTTTTTACTCCGGATGACTCATCAGAGTCGTAAAGGCGGAGGTGTGAATACTTGTTTTAACCGTATTACCGCCATTGAGGCTTGAATAAGGCATTTTATTGGTCCCTTGGCCAC